>USEF01000065.1 GCA_900553475.1 uncultured Collinsella sp.
ATGCTATCGAGGCTCACCATGCCGATGTTGACCCCAACACGGTGCTCGATGTCCTGGTACAGGCCGCTGATGCTGTCTCTGCTTCTCGCCCCGGTGCCCGTCGCGAGTCTGCCGAGAACTACATCAAGCGTCTTGAGAAGCTCGAGGAGATCGCCAACTCCCATGAAGGCGTCGAGCGTACCTATGCCATGCAGGCTGGTCGCGAGGTCCACGTCATGGTTCAGCCGGACAAGATCTCCGATGCCCAGTCCACGGTCCTGGCTCACGATATCGCCCATCAGATCGAGGAAGAGATGGAGTATCCCGGTCAGGTGCGCGTCGTCGTGATTCGCGAGAGCCGCGCTGTCGATATCGCTAAATAACATGAGCGACGCGAACGAGCTCATCTCATTTATCGCGTCGATGTCGGGGGAGGGCAACCTTCGCGTCGAGGAGAACCTTGGCGAGGGGTATGTCCGTCTCCGCGTTTCGGAAGCCGAGCGGCGCCAGGCAAAGCACGACATTCAGCATGTCGAGGATATCGTCATCGAAATGCTCCGTAATGCTCGCGATGCCGGCGCCGACAAAGTCTATCTCGCTACGACCAAGGAAGATGGCGTCCGCACGCTTGTCTTTCTGGATAACGGTTCGGGTGTTCCGCAGGATATGCAAGAGCGAATCTTCGATGCCCGCGTTACCTCCAAGCTCGAGAGCATGAAGATGGACCGTTGGGGCGTTCACGGTCGTGGCATGGCATTGTTTTCGATCAAGCAGAACACCGACGAGGCCCGTGTGGTCACGTCTGGTGTCGACCTTGGCTCGGCCTTTAAGGTGAGCGTTGCGGCCGACCGCCTCAGTGAGCGTGCCGATCAGTCCAGCTGGCCCCAGGCCGTCAAGGATGAGGACGGACGTTATGTCTGTGCTCGCGGCCCGCATAATATTATTCGCGCTGCTTGTGAGTTTGCGCTCGAGGAGTTGCGTGGTTGCGATGTCTATCTTGGTTCTCCGTCTGAGATTGCCGCGACCCTTTATGCTCAGGCGTCAAGTCGGCTCGATACGTCGCGTCTCCTGTTTATTGATGACGAGAGCGAGCTTCCGGTTGTCGACCGTTTAGGCCTTGCCTCTGATGCCGAGGACTTTATCCGTATCTGTTCGGGTTTGGGTCTTGAGATGTCTGAGCGCACGGCCCATCGCATTTTGGCAGGGCAGATTAAGCCCGTTCGCGGTGTGACTGCGCGTCTGCTGCGCGAGCGTGATTCGTCCTCGCATGCGCCGGCTCCTGTCGATCTCGCGAAGGATCGTCGCGGGCTACGTATTGCCAAGGATGACATGGCACAGTTTTCGCGTGCTGTGGAGCGCGACTTTAATGACCTTGCCGCCCGGTACTATCTCAACCTTTGCGGCGACCCAAAGATTCGTGTTTCGCGTGATCGAATCACCGTGACCTTCGATCTTGCCAAAGAGGAATAGTGCCTTTACCGAGTCCACTCGGTACGATACAGTTATTGCAGTTAAAACGTACTTTTAAACGCAGGAGTTTCTTCATGGATTGCCTGAAGGTATCAAGCAAATCATCGCCCGCGTCCGTTGCCGGCGCCATCGCCGGCATGGTCAAGGATGGTGTACCCGTCAACATCCAGTGTGTCGGCGCCGGTGCGGTCAACCAGGCCATTAAGGCCGTGGCTATCGCGCGCGGTTTTTTGATTCCAACCGGTTTTGATATTTCCTGCGCGCCCGTGTTCTCCGACATCCTCATTAACGGGGAGTCGCGCACGGCCATCCGCCTTTCTATCTACGTTCACCAGATCAATCGAGCTGCTATGGATAACGTCGTCATGGATGATGTTAAGCCTGTGGCATAGCTTCTGCTTGCCTCGATTCGCCCCCCCCCCCTCTCCATCGTTAGGACTTATGCACATGGACCAGCGTTCCGTACGCGATATTCTTGCCGGTAAAACCTACTTTATCCGCACCTTTGGCTGCCAGATGAATCAGCACGACTCTGAGCGCGTGAGCGGTCTGCTCGATTCGTATGGTTGCCTCATGGCGCTCGATCCCGAGCATGCCGATATTGTTGTCTTCATGACATGCTGCGTGCGCGAGGCCGCCGATACTCGCCTGTACGGTCAGTGCAACTCTTGTAAGAGCCTCCCGCCCTCACCCTCGGGCAAGCGTGTGGTTGCCGTTGGTGGTTGCATCGCGCAGCGCGATGGCGAGGGCCTGCTCACCAACGTCGATAACGTCAATGTCATCTTTGGTACGCATTCCATCGCACATGTGGCCGAGCTCATTGCCGAGGCGTTCCTTGATGGCAAGCGTCATATCCGCACCAATGAGCATGAGGATACGGATGCCATGAGCATGCCGTGGCATCGCGAGACCCAGTATCACGCCTGGGTGCCCATTATGACGGGCTGCAATAATTTCTGTACCTATTGCATCGTGCCGTACGTGCGCGGTCGCGAAAAGAGCCGCCCCTTCGAGGAAATTGTCGACGAGGTGACCGGTTTGGTGCGCCAGGGCGTGCGCGAGATTACGCTGCTGGGCCAAAACGTTAACTCATATGGTCGCGATCTGTTTGGCAAGCCGCGTTTTGCCGATCTGCTGCGTGCCGTGGGTGATACGGGTGTGGAGCGCATCTTCTTTACCTCTTCTCATCCTAAGGATCTGCTGCCCGAGACCATCGACGCCATGGCCGAGACGCCCGCCGTCATGCCGCAGCTTCACTTGGCCGTTCAGTCGGGCTCCACGCGTATCCTCAAAGAGATGAATCGCTGTTATACACGCGAGGACTATCTGGGCCTGGTCGATCGCATTCGCAACCGCATGCCCGATATCGCGCTCTCTACCGATATTATCGTTGGCTTCCCGGGCGAGACTGAAGAGGACTTTGAGCAGACGCTCTCACTTGCCGAGACGGTCCGCTATGCTCAGGCCTATACCTTCATCTATTCCAAGCGCGCCGGTACCCCGGCCGCAGAGATTGACGATCCTACGCCGCATGAGGTTATTCTCGAGCGTTTCAACCGCCTGGTTAAGGTTATCGAGACTACGGCACACGAGTATAACCAGGGTGAGCTTCATACTGTGGTGCCGGCGCTCATTGAGGGAACGAGTAAAAAGAACGACGCGGTCCTGCTGGGCAAGAGTCCCAAGAATCAGACCGTGCATGCGCCTATCCCCGAGGGTTACAGCATCGATCAGCTTGTTGGCAAGATCGTTGATGTTGACGTTGACGTTGCCAAGACCTGGTATTTGTCCGGCTCCGTTGTGGGCGAGCCGCGCTAATGGTTTCTCCCAGGGCAGGACTTTCCGCCGTTGCGATCGTCGGTCCGACGGCGGTTGGTAAGAGTGATGTTGCCGACCGTTTGGCAGCTCGTCTTTCGTCCGAAGTGCTGTCGTGCGATGCGATGCAAATCTATCGCGGCATGGACATCGGTACCGCAAAGATGGCGCCCGATGAGTGTACGGTGCCGCTGCGTCTCGTCGACATTGTAGAGCCGGGTGTGCCATATTCTGCTGCGCTTTATCAGGCTGACGCTCGCGCGCATGTTGAACGTCTCCTTGGTTCGGGTTGCCTGCCGGTTTTTTGCGGAGGTACGGGGCTGTATCTCAAGGCCGCCCTCGATGAAATGGACTTTCCTTCGGGTGAACTTGAGGACGATCGTCGTATGGGCTATCAGGAGCTTGCCGAGCGTATTGGCGAGGAAGAGCTGCATGCCCTGCTTGCCGAGCGCGACCCAGAATCGGCTGCTGTTATTCATCCCCATAATGTGCGCCGTGTGATTCGTGCGCTCGAGATGCATGATGATGGTATCTCCTATGCACAGCAAAAAAGTCAGTTTAGTGTTCCGCGCGAGCATTATCATGCTCTATGGTTTGGTCTGACGCGTAATCGCGAGGTGCTCTACGAGCGCATTAACCTGCGCGTCGATCTGATGTTTGAGCAGGGTCTTGTCGATGAGGTTCGCGGTCTTATGGACCAGGGGCTGGGAGATGCCCTGACTTCGATGCAGGCAATTGGCTATAAAGAGATCATTGATGCTTTCAATGGCGTGATTTCTATGGATGAGGCTCGCGAACTCATCAAGATGCGTTCGCGTCGCTATGCCAAACGTCAGCTTTCGTGGTTTAAGCGCGATGACCGTATCGTGTGGTTTGATATGGACGAGTTTACGATCGATGAGGTCGTTGAGGACATCCTGCATCGTATTGAGGCTGCCTAATGGCCCGTTTCCCCCTTGTTCCCACGGCGCCCGAGCCCGAGCGTGCCATATTAGTTGGTGTTGAGTGGCGCGACAATGCGTGGCCGCTCAATCGTTCGCTTGACGAGCTTGAGCGCCTGGCCCATACGGCTGGCGCCCAGTGCGTGGCACGCTTGTCACAGCGTCTGGTCAAGCCGTATCCAAAATCGTTTATCGGCTCCGGTAAGGTTGAGGAGCTTTGCGGGCTCGTGCATCGTATGGATGTCGATGTTGTTATCTTCGACGACGATTTATCGCCCTCGCAGCAATCCTATTTGGAGAAAGCCGTGGGCGAGCCGGTAAAGATTATCGATCGTACAGCACTGATTCTGGATATCTTTGGCCTGCATGCTCAGACTCGTGAGGGGCGCCTACAGGTACAGCTGGCACAGCTTCAATATCTGTTGCCCCGTCTGCGTGGCATGTGGAGTCATCTCGCCAAGGAACAGACACGCGGCGGCATCGGCTCACGCTTTGGTCAGGGCGAAAGTCAACTCGAGGTCGACCGTCGCCTCATTCGCAATAAGATTGCCGCGCTTCGTCGTGAGCTTAAGCAGGTTGAACAGCGTCGCGATGTTCAATCCAAGAGCCGCATTGAGTCACCGGCTTTTCGCGTCGCGTTGGCCGGTTATACTAATGCGGGTAAATCGACGTTGCTCAATCGTCTGACCGGCTCTACGGTACTTTCGCAGGACAAGCTGTTTGCTACGCTCGACCCGACGACGCGTTCGTATCGCCTTCCCGGCGGTCGTGGCATGACGATTACCGATACCGTTGGCTTTATTCAAAAGCTACCGCATGGTCTCGTTGATGCCTTTAAGTCCACGCTGTCTGAGGTTCTTGGTGCCGATCTGATTCTTAAAGTTGTGGATGCCTCTGACGAGGACTACGAGCGCCAGCTCGAGGCAGTCGATCGCGTTCTTGACGAGATCGGTGCCGGCGAGCGTTTGACGCTTACGGTGTTCAATAAAATCGATCTTCTCGATAGCGTTGATCGATTGAGTTTCCGTCGTCGCTATCCCGAGGCCGTGCTGTTCTCGGCCCAGACGGGCGAGGGACTCGACGATCTCGTCGACCGTATTGCTCGTGAGGCTGCTGCCACCGATGTGTTGCTCTCTGCTGATATCCCGTATCGCGAGGGCGCCCTCATCACGCTGGTGCATGAACAGGGAACCCTTGTGCACGAGGAATATCTTGAGGACGGCGTTCGTATTGTGGCGAAGCTGCCGGCTCGTATCGCGCCGCGGCTCAAGCGTTATCGCACCGAGTAGACGAGCTCCAAAAAGCCCAGAATAATGGGCTGATGCAGCAGATAAAAGGGGAGTGCATGACGTCCAAGGCTGGCGAGCGCCGGGACGGGATTGGCGTAGGCCCAGCTTGGGGCGGGATGTTCACATCTTTGAGCGGTGCGCGCAGCAAAGTATCCTGTGAGGTACATGAATATAAACGGGATGATTGGATAATAGTCGCCTGAAACGAACCAGGGGCCGGGAAATCCTAGCCACGCCAAATAGGAGAATGAATAGGTCGATTTCGGGATGCCCCATGTCGCTGCGAAGAGAGCGAGGCATATCGTAATGCCCCACGTGCTAGGCACTTTCTTAAGCATCGGTCGTGCTACGGCTGCCACAGCGGTACACGTCGCCATGCAATAAATGATGCCAAAGTTCACTGAATCGTCGACCGATACGAGCGTTGTTGCAATCCAGACGACCAAAGCTGCGGCAGCGTATTTGGCCGCTCGTTTAGCATTGTTGCGCGAAAGGGTGCACATCCAACCCGCGATAAACAAAAATACCCAGCTGATGCTGGCGCGCCAGATGTCTTGAAAGACAGTCTGGGTAAACCAGGGCATATCCCAGTCGTACAGGTAGGCGAGATCGTAGCAAGCGTGAAAACCTGCCATTGAAATCATCGTAAACCCGCGGACGGTATCAAAGATAGTGATGCGTTTTTGCATTACGAGAACCGGCGCATCAAGCCGACGACTTTGCCCAAGATAACGGGATTCGTTGCATAGATAGGCTCCATGGTGTCATTCTCGGGCTGCAGGCGTACGCGTCCCTGCTCCTTGTAGAACGTCTTGACGGTCGCTGAACCATCAATCATGGCCACGACAATTTCGCCGTTCATGGCACTCTTTTGTTCACGGACGATGATGTAATCGCCATTGAAGATGCCGACATTGATCATTGAGCTCCCATGCACCTCAAGGATAAAGGAACCCTGATCGGTGGCGATTTCGGTCGGGATAGTAAAAGTGTCTTCGATATTCTGCTCGGCCAGAATGGGAATCCCAGCCGCGACGCGACCAACGAGCGGTAGCGAGACCGTTCCGCGAGGTGCGGTGGGCTCGTCAGATTTAGAAATTGAGACAGAGGAACCGTCCTCGTTAAAGAGTTCCAGGGCGCGCGGTTTGGTGGCATCGCGCTTGAGTAGCCCGCGCGCCTCCAGAGCAGATAGATGGGCGTGCACGGTGCTGGGGGAGGAAAGGCCCACGGCAGAAGCCATCTCGCGCACGCTGGGCGGATAACCCTTCTCCTGCTGATATTCCTTGATGAAGTCGTAAATTTGCTGCTGACGCTTGGTAATTTTGCGAGCCATCAGGGCATCCTCTCTACCCATGTCAAACAAATGTTCGAATTTTGCTTGACAGGAACAACTGTTCGAAGATAATAATAACCGAACATTCGTTCTCGCGCTAGACATTTTTGTCCGCGCGGCTTGATAAAACTGTTCTCAGCAAAACACGCGAGAGGAGAACATGATGAACGCAACGAATATGGTCCAGGGAAACCTTGCCCTTAAACTCGAGACGCCTGCAGAACCCACTTTTACGGTTGTTCAGGGTGGCCGCTCCGGCTTTCAGCCTTTGACCGTAAAGCCTGCTCGCAATCAGCAGGCTGTAGTTGCGCCGGCCCGCGTTGCCCTGAAGGTTCCGACGATTGTCGCCGTTGCCGTTGCGCTTACGCTCTTCGTTGTCCTCGCTACGTCGGTCTTTAGCGCTCGTCACGCCGCGTATGCCGAGTCCGTTTCCAACGTTACCTACGAGACTATTCGCGTTCAGCCTGGTGATTCTCTTTGGTCGCTTGCCGAGGAATATCCTATCGAAGGCCTTTCCACGCAAGAGACTTCCGACATGATCCGTAACGTCAATCATCTGGAGCATGGTTCGCTCGCCGCCGGTGCGCATCTTAAGGTTCCTGCTCGTTCGTAATCATTATCGCGCTGCGCATGGTACCCTTGTTATCGTTTAAGAGGAGGTACCATGCGCTGTCCCAAATGTGGCAAGGCACATACCCGCGTCGTTGATTCCCGTATGCAGGAGTCAAATAACACCATTAAGCGCCGTCGCGAATGTTGCTCGTGTAACTATCGCTTTACAACGTTTGAGCGATGCGAAGACCCAATCGAGGTCATTAAGTCAGACGGAACCAAGCAGCGGTTCGATCGCAATAAGCTGCTCGTCGGCTTGATGCGCGCCACCATCAAGCGTGATATCGATACTAAGAAGCTCAATGAGATTATCGACGACATCGAGGTCGAGCTGCGCTCTCGCACGCTGACGGCCGTCACGTCCCATGAGTTGGGTGACATGGTGCTCAAGCGCTTGGCCAAGATCGACAAGGTGGCCTACATCCGCTTTGCCTCGGTCTACCGCGATTTCAAAGACGTCGATGAGTTTCTGCAAGAGCTCGACAAGCTAAGGTGATTCCATGCCCAACATTACCGTCAACATAAAGCGTCTCGACCCCACCGTCGAGCTTCCCAAATACGCCCATCCCACCGATGCCGGCTTGGATTTGCGCTCCAACGAGGACTGCGTCCTGAAGCCCTTCGAACGTCGTCTGGTCTCTACTGGGCTGGCCATCGCCTTGCCCGATGGCTACGCCGGCTTCGTCCAGCCCCGCAGCGGCTTGGCCATCAAGCAGGGCCTGTCTATAGTTAACACGCCGGGCCTCATCGACGCCCACTACCGAGGAGAACTCAAGGTTATCCTCATCAACCTGGACCCCTCCAACAACATCCAAATCAACAAAGGCGACCGCATAGCCCAGCTCGTCATCCAAGAAGTCCCCACGGTTAACCTCATAGAAGTAGAAGAACTAGACGAAACCGACCGAGGCAACGGAGGCTTCGGCTCCTCTGGCGTCGCCTAGTTGCTTCCGTCCGCTCACCCGTGGGAGGGCCCTATATATCATCCCATGCTCAAACACTCTCGCTGCGCTGCGAAACTGCGCGTGGAACGATATATAGGGG
>USEF01000066.1 GCA_900553475.1 uncultured Collinsella sp.
GCCGTTACGCGGTTTGGTAAAACCGCGTAACTTACATGACCATAACGTAGCGCGATCCCACGTAGTACTGCTTACCCATCAAAACCGGCTCGTCATCGGGACCGGTAAAGCCGGCACGCAGGTTGAGCAGCGGATCGTGCGGAGCAATGCCCAGCTCGGCCGCCTGCTCGGCGTTAGCTCGAACGGCCTCGACCGTACGGTAGCCAACCGAGACAATCGGCGTTCCGCCAACACGCTCGACCTCGGCAAAAATCGACTTGTCCTCAAGATCGGCCGTCAACAGCTCACGGTAGGCGTCAAACGGCACAAAGATGTTCTCCTCAAAGATGGGCTCGCCGTCGGCCGTACGCACGCGCTTGATATGCAGCAGCAGCGCATCCTTCTGCAGGCCAAAGAACTCCATCTCGTTTTGGCGCGCCGGAACGATCTGGCGATCGATCACGTGCGCACCGGCCTTCATGCCGTTGCCGGCACACAGCGCGGTAAACGTCTGCAGCGTCGAGGCGTGAAACTGGCGGTTGATGTGCGGCGTGGAGACAAAGGTGCCGCGGCCCTGCTGCTTAACCAGGTAACCATCGGAGCACAGCTCCTCGACAGCGCGGCGCACCGTAATACGGCTCACCTCGTACTGCTCGGCTAGTTCAAGCTCGGACGGAATACGCTCCTTGGGTGCATAAACACCTTTCTCGATCGCATCCTTGATTTCGTCATAAATCTGCTGGTAAAGCGGTGCATTTTTGGGCGCAGGCATATCTGATCACTCTTATCAAAATAGCTAAATTTCTAATACGTATATAACGTCTAGTTTCATGTTACCTCATATTGATAAAACGATACACCCTCCCTACCAAAAAGCGACAGCTTCATTTTGGTAGGTTTTATCTGGGCAAACGAGAGCCCTCGAAAGCAACGGGGCTTTCGGGGGGCTCGTTCGGATGGGTTGCGCAGGACCGGCAAAATGCCAATACCCTACTTGCCGTCGTCCTGCTGCAGGCTGTCCTGTTCGCTGAGGCGCGCCTGCCTGCTGGCCATGCGTGCGGGCTTGTCGGGATCGGGAACGGCCGTGGGCATGGGCTCGTCGACATGACCGCCCCACCAGCCGCCCACAAAGTTGAGCGTGTGGAACACGTTGATCACGGCGCCGGGATCAACGTCGCACACCAACTTGATAATGTCCTGGCTCTCGCAGGTCGAAACAACGGTGTTCAGCAGGTACATCTTTTCGCGGCTGTATCCGCCGACGACCTCGGCGCAGCTAATGCCGTGCTGAAAATGGTCAACATAGGCGGTCATGACCTCGTCAGCCTTGCGCGTCGTGATCTGCAGCGTCACGCGGTCGTAGCGACGATAGAAACTGTCGATGGTCTTGGTCGAAATAAACTGGAACACGATGGAGTACGCCGCGTTGTCCCAGCCAAACATAAAGCCAAAGATCGCCAGGATAAAGCAATTGAAACCAAAGATAACGCCCCAGATGGTCTTGCCCGTGTGGTTGGAAACCCATAACGCGATAAAGTCGGTGCCGCCGGTGGATGCGCCGGACTTAAGCGCGATGGCAGCGCCCAGACCCGAGACCACGCCGCCAAAAATGATAAGCATGATCTTGTCGCCCAAAAACGGTGCGAAGTGAAAGACGTTGAGAAACAGCGATGAGAGCACGACCTGCATCATCGAGAAGATGACGAAGCGCTTGCTAATGCCGCTCCAACATAGGAGCGCCACGGGGATGTTGAGCGCGAGCATGCCGAGCGAGATGTCGATATGAACGCCACCCAGCGAGGTAACGCGATCGAGTAGGACCGCGACGCCGGTAAGACCGCTCGGAAGCAGGTCGGCGGGCTGAATGAACGCCTGGATCAGAAATGTCTGGAGAACGGCGGAAATGGTGACCGCCACAGCAGTAATGGCGCGGCGGACGATGGTGAGGCGGCCGAGCACGAGCACTCGGTCCGTGAGCTGATCGATGGCGTTCGCCACGTAGGCTCCCTTCGAAGGCAGATGTAGTTGTGGGGCATGTCCGCGATTGTAGCATGGAGCGTACGGGGGCGCTTCAATTCACCCTCTCTCGACAACCAAAGCGGGACCAGCAGCCCCACGACCAAAGGCCCAAATTACAAGTGAGTAGACTTTACGCGACCTGCAGAGCACACCCAAAACCGCCACCCCTGTGACCTGCGGTTTTACTAGAGCAGATGCGCTTTGTGCTCGTCCTGCACCAAAAAGTCTACTCACTTAGTCCGAATCGAAGCCAAACGGATCCAAATAGATGACAAATTAAGCCAATCCGCAGCAAAAGACGCGTGAATCAGTGCTTCTCGCGGCGGATTGACGCTACAAAGCGGCCAAAATGTCGGTCAGATTATCGATAACGGCATCGGCTCGCGATTGATCGAGGTTGACGCCCTCGTGCGGACGCAGTGCCAGGACGCGGGCGCCGGAACGCTTGCCGGCCTCGATCCCCAAAGGCGAATCCTCGATAACCAGGCACTCGGCAGGCTCCACCCCCAGCGCCTCCATGGCACGCAGGTAGATCTCGGGGTCGGGCTTAAACGCACTGCACTCGTGACCGCTGATGGTGTAGTCCAGCACATCGGCGATACCGGCAATCTCTACCAGCTCGTCAATGAGCTCACGATAAGACGAGCTCGCGATGGCACACTTCACGCCGCGCTCGTGCAGTGCGCGCATCACCGGCTCCGTCTGCTCGTTGAGCAGCTCGGCATACGGAACGGGATGGTCCGGGCTATAGACCTGCTTGTACTCCATGCGCAGACGCTCGCGCAGCTCAACATCGTCGGGCACCAGCGCCTCCCAAATGGCCGGCTCGTTAGACCCCGAAAGATCGGGGATCTCGTCAAAGTGGAACCCCTTCTCCTCCATAAACGCCACGCGACGACGGTTGTAGAACCACTCGGTATCGACCAGCACGCCGTCCATATCAAACAGCACTGCCTTGATCATACGCATCTCCTCCCACCTGCCAAAAAGGGTCAGGTTTATTTTGGTAGGTTTTATCTGGGGTTTTACGGCGCGACAGACACGCCCTCCCCAGAGCAAAAAGGGGACGGGGCACAAACCCCATCCCCTCTCAATCAACCCGTAAGGTCTACTTACTTGTGATTAGTAGGAAAGCTTCCACATGTAGCGACGCATGGTCAGCGGGTGCTGACGGGCCTCGGCGATCTGATTGCCGTACTCGCGCATAACGGCGAGGTGCAGCAGCGGGTTGAAGTAGGTAACGACGCTCGCGGGCACGGCGTCAGCCAGGCCGTAGTCCTTGGAGTCGATCAGAGCGACCTTGGCGCCCATGCGCTTAAGGAAGGTGAGGGCGCGGGCGTCCATCGGACGGGTAGCGCCATCGGACATGAAGAAGACGTAGGGCTTACCCTCGGTGGAAACCTCGAACGGGCCGTGGAAGTACTCACCGGTGTTGTAGGCGGCGGCGTCGATCCACTGCATCTCGGTGAACAGGAAGGCGGCGTGAGAATAAGCCATCTTCTCGGAGGCACCGGAAGCCATGAAGTAGATCATCTTGTCGTCCTTGAAGTCCTCGGCGAACTTCTTGGCGAGCTTCTTGCAGTGCTGAGCGGCGTTCTCGCAGAGCTCGAAGACGTTGGTGAGGCCGGTGATCATGTCCTCGTAGTGGTCATAGCCCTCGGTCTGCTGAAGGATCTCGACAGCAAGAGCGATGGCGTAGCCGGGCTTCTCGCACTTGGCAGCGAAGTTGGCGTGGAAGCCGTGAACGATGACGTAGTCAGCGTCGACGGTCAGAGCGGAGCCAGCCTTGTTGGTGAGGGAGACGACCGGGCAGTTGTGCTTCTTCGCGGTCTTGTTGGCCTCGACGGTCTCGGGCGTGGAGCCACCGAGGGAGCAGGTGATCACAAAGGTGTGCTCGTTGACCCAGGAAGGCGTGTCGTAGTTGAACTCGTTAGCGGTGAAGATCTGAACGTTCAGCTTGTCCGTGTTGTTGGCCAGGAAGTACTTGGCGGGGTACAGGTCGGACATGGAAGCACCGCAGCCGACGAAGGCGACGCTGTGGATCTCGTGGTTGGACAGGACGTCAGCGACGATCTGCTTAGGGAGGTTAAGGTCGATCTCGTACATCTGACACATTCCTTTCGATTTTTGCGGCGCCACATTGCCGGGCGCTCGCAGGGTTACCGTGGTTTGGACCGAGTCGCCGGTCCGTTGAGGATGCGACAAGGGGACTGTCCCATTGTCGCATTTTGGGGATGGAAGCCTGCCTGGGGTATGGGATGCCAGGCAGGCCCCCGGGGGAAAGCGGTTAGACGCTTGGTCGCGACTAGGCCAGGATGCCGGCCGCGGAGAGGGCGATGCCGCCCACGATGGCGATCACAAGAAGCCAACCGGTGTTGACGTTCTTCTTGATGAGCCAGTACATAAGGCCGGTGAGGCCAAGGGAGATCATCTGGGGCATCATGCCGTCCAGGATGTCCTGGATAACAACGGTGCCCTCAGCGAACTGCAGCGGGGTGGTGGCGCCGATCAGCGTAGCGATCATGCCGCCCACGGACATAAGGCCCACGATGCCGCAGACATACATGAGCTTCTCCATGAGGTCGCCGCCCTGAAGCTTGCTCAGGTACTCGTGGCCGCCCTGATAGCCCATCTTGGCTGCGAACCAAGTGATCAGCACAGAGGGGACAATGGAGATGAGCATAGCCAGGATCGGGCCCATGATGGAGCCCTGCTGAGCCAGCTGAACGCCCAGACCAAAGGCGATAACGCGGATGGTGCCCTGGAAGAAGGAGTCACCGATGCCGGAGAGCGGACCCATGAGGGAGGTCTTGACCGCGTTGATCGAATCGGGATCGAAGTTCTCGGGATCCTTGGCGTACTCCTCCTCCATGGAGGCGGAGAGGCCCAGGATGAAAGCGCTCGTCTGCGGGGTGCAGTTGTAGAACGCCATGTGACGGTGGTAAGCCTCTTTCTTAGCAGCGAGCTGCTTGGGGTCGGACTCGTCCGGATAGAGGCGATCGAGCGTGGGAACCATGCCGTAGAGGAAGCCCATGTTCATCTGACGCTCGTAGTTCCAAGAGGCCTGGATGGCCCAGGAGCGCCAGAAGAACTGGCTGACCTTCTTGTTCAGGGACACGTCCTTGGTTGCGGTTGCCATAGTGTGTTCCTCCTTAGTCTTCGTCGTCTTCGAGCGGATCGTAGTCGGAATCGACACCGGCGGCTGCATGGGAACCGTTGAACTTGAAGCCCATGAAGACGACAGCCAGGCACACACCGATCAGAGCGACCGCGATGACGGACAGGTTGAGGTAAGCGGCGAGCAGGAAACCGATGAACAGGAACGGAGTCATACCCTTCTTGATCATCATGGTGAGCAGCAGGGCCAAGCCGTAGGCGGTCATGATCTTGGTCGAAACGTTAAGACCGGTGGACAGCCACTCGGGAACCATGTTGACGATGGCCTGAACCAGGTCGGTGCCAACAAAGACGGCGAGGAAGATCGGCAGGAAGTACATGACAGCGTACAGACCGGAGCCGGCGCAGATGTGCATGCGGTAGGCGGTCTTGAACTTTCCGTTATCGATCGCGCTATCTGCCACATGGGTGAGGGCGGCGATAATGGAACGGAACACGATGCCGAGAAGCTGACCCAGGACGGCGACCGGGATGGCGATCGTCATGGCGGTCTCGGCGGAAGCATCGGTCAGGCACGCAAAGGCAGCGGCCACGATGCCGCCCAGGACCATATCGGGCGGAACGGCGGCGCCGACCTGCACCAGGCCCATGGACACGAGCTCGACGGCGGCACCGACGGCAAGACCGGTGGGCACATCGCCCAGCAGCAGACCGACGAGCGTAGCGCCAACGAGGGGCTGCTCGAAGTTAAGACGACCGAGCAGGCGGGAGTCCCACATGCAGAACACGCCGACGAGGCCGACGAGCACCGCACTGATGAACGTATTCATACCCTTCTCCTTTCAGTCAGGCAAAAGCCTGGTTGATTACAGCTTGGCGTCGATGTCGACGCTCTGATACGTAGGGGTCTGCTGGACATAGAGCTTGATGCCCATGTCGAGCAGCTGGTTGACGTCGGCCTTCTGGTTGGCGTCGAGGAAGACGGAACTGTCCTTGCCGCCGACCTGATCGGCACCGTCGTGGTTGGCGGTGGCGCCCAGGTTGATGGCGTCGAGCTTGTAGCCCTGGCAGAACTGCAGCATCTCGGCCGTGTTGCCAAAGACGAACATGACGCGCTCGCCGAGGGTGTTGAGCTTGTCCATCTTGGCGAGGGCACGCTCGACGGTGAAGACGTTCAGGCGCACGCCCTGGGGCTTGGCCAGCTTAAGAGCGCCCTTCTTGATGTCATCGTTGGCGGCAGCGTTGTCGACGACGATGATGCGCTCGGCCTGGACCTTGGTGGTCCAGGTAAAGACGACCTGGCCGTGCAGCAGACGGTAGTCAAGACGTGCGAGGACGATCTTGGCGGGACCGGAGCTGTGACGGGACGCCTTGGCCTTCTTGGCGGGAGCCGCGGCGGCCTCGACCGGTGCGTTGGGGTTGGTCAGACCGGTGCGGGCCTCATTGATGAGGGCTGCGAGCTCGGCACCCTTGACGGGGACGGGGCTCATAGCGAGCGTGAGCGCCAGCGGGATGTTGAAACCGCTGACAACCGTGAACTTCGTGCCGTTCTTGGAAAGCTCGACCATGCTGTTGTTGACCGAGCTGCCGAGCATATCGGTCAGCACATAAACGGTGTCGTCCGCGTTGAACGTGGCGATCATGGCGTCCACCTTATTGGTGATGGGCTCCTTGTCGTCACGAGCAAGCGACACGACGTGGACGTTCGACACGTCGCCGAGAACCATCTCGAGCGTGTCTTTGGCGCCTGCGGCCAGGCCGCCATGAGATGCGAGAATGATCTGATTCATCTTGCCTCCTCCTTTTCGTTATGGTCATTATAACGTCTTATACGTTGCGGATATTGCTAATTAGTATAAAGACCGTTCGCGGATGAAAATCGACCGTTGACGGGTTTAACGTACTTGAAACGTTGGGGCTGGGTTGGCCGGCGCTGACTGGATAACCCCAGATCAGACGCCTCGCCAATCCCCTATCGCACGAAGTACCAGGGGCTTTCCTGCACGGTGGGCTCCAGCGCGATGCCGGTGCGCTCGCGGAACAGATCCATGTCCTGCGATTTCTCCGTCCACCACGCGTTGGGCTTAAAGGTCATGCTCTCAACGATATGGCCGACAAAGGCACTGTTGCGCAGCTTGGAGAAATCGGTGTTCATGATCAGGATGGACGCGAGCACCAGCACGATGCCCAGGACTTTGATCGCGCCGGCGGGCTCGGCATAGATGCCAATACCGACCAAAACGGTCGCCACGGTTTCAAACGAAGCCACGACCGGCACCTTCGACGTCTCAAGATCCATCGAAAGGCCCTGCATATAGAAGATGTACGCAAGAGCCGTCGGAATAAAGCCAAAGCCCGCGAACAGCAGAATGAGCTGCGGGGACATTGCCGCGGCCACATCGGACCACGGAGCCGAAAGCACTGCCATAAAGCATCCGCCAAAGACAAAGCCCCAAAACGTCACCGCCAGAGGATGCAGCGTCTTGGTGGCCATGCGACTAAACACAGCCAGTAGCGCACCGCAAAGTCCGGCGATCACGCCCGACACGACGCCCCAAGCCGAGAAATGGAAACCAGACAGGTCGCCGCTCGTCACCGCGAGCACGCAACCCACAATGTTAAAGACGATGGCGACGAGTTTGTTGGGGGTCACGTCCTCGCGATAAAGCACGCGGCCGAGCACGACGCCAAACACCGGCGAGGTGTAGAGCAGCACCGAGGCCGTGGACATGCCCACCTCGCCCATGCACTCGTAATAAAGCGTGTTAGCGGTGGCGAGGCCGATAATGCCAAGAAGCGCACAGGGAACAAGCTCTTTAGGACTTGCCTTGAACAGTGCCAGGGGACCCGATGCTTTTCCCTCACGATCGCCTCCCTGGCAACCCATGAACGCCAAGACCGGAGCCATTAAGACGGCACCCGACAACAGGCGAAAGGCCGCCATGCTCTGAGACGAAACACCCAGGGCCGATATTCCGTTAACAAAGATTCCGATGGTGCCCCACATTAGCGCGGCGATCAGCACCAGCACATAGCCCAGATTGCTTTTCTTCAACGCAGCCTCCTCGGTATTGTTTCCAATATGTTTCATACTACGTTATAGTCGTTATATACATTTTTCAAGACACAAATCGGCGAGCGGAAAATCTGCTTCCCCACATACTCATTGGGGACGTTCCTGAATGACTAGTCATTTAAGAACGTCCCCAACGTCTAAGGCGCCGCTGGTTGAGCATAAGTCAGCGAGCGGGCCGCATTTGAGGCAAGGTGACGTGAAACGAAAGGGCGCTGACCTTCTGG
>USEF01000067.1 GCA_900553475.1 uncultured Collinsella sp.
CTCTCTAACTTTAGAGAGATAAGCGCCTTGTTTTAGAGAGGCATTAAGAGAGATGTATCGAATTCGCTGCTAGATTGCCTAATGCTATCTCTCTAACCAACCTTCTCTTTAGAGAGACATTTAGAGAGACGAGTGCGACCTCTCTAATCATGGGCTCCGCTCTTTAAGGTGCACACTTCCTAACCGTGCCCTAAGTTGCGGTGAAATAGTCCCCGATTAACCTGCCAAAAAGGGACGGGTTTATTTCGGCAGGGTTTATC
Organism: uncultured Collinsella sp.; assembly: GCA_900553475.1. Lineage (GTDB taxonomy): Bacteria > Actinomycetota > Coriobacteriia > Coriobacteriales > Coriobacteriaceae > Collinsella. The sequence goes on from USEF01000067.1 coordinate 261, forward strand.
TTGGGAAACGCGAACAGGGCCGCGACACCTATATGGCGTCGCGGCCCTTTTCCTTGGAGAAGGATCGATTGATTGAGCGGGATGACCGTTCTAGTCTTCGAGTCCGCTATTAATGAGCTCCGCAATCTCAACGGGATCGGCGCTCGCGCGCACCTTGTCACGGAAGCCGGCGTCCATCAGCATCACGGCAGCCTTGGAGAGCAGACGCAGGTGCGTGGTTCCAGCCTCGCCGGCGGGCACGTACAGCGCGAGTGCAACATCGACGGGCACCCCATCGAAGCTCGGCCATTCAACGGGCTCGACCAGCTTAAGCACGGCAACGCCCGGCGTGTGAATCGCGTCGCTTTTGGCATGCGGAACGGCAAAACCGGCGACAAGGCCGGTCTCGGCCTCGTTCTCGCGAGCAATAAAGGCAGCCTCTACGGCAGATGCGTCATCGGCAAAGCCGAGCTCGATGGCCTGCTCGGACAAATAATGCAGGGCGTCCTCGCGCGAGGCGGCGGTATACCCGATCGTCACTTGGTTGGCAGATACAAATCCCATGGAAACCTTCCTTACAACACAGACCTGACCGCAGCTTCGATGCCGTCGGCGTCCAAACCGTACTTGTGCAGCAAATCGACCGCGGGGCCAGACTCGCCGTACACATCGCGCACGCCGACGCGACGCATCGGCACCGGATGCTGCTCCGCGAGCACCGAGGCCACGGCCTCGCCAAGACCACCGATAATCGAATGCTCCTCGGCAGTGACCACACGACCGGTCTTCTTGGCGCTGGCAACCACCAGGCGCTCATCAAGCGGCTTGATCGTGTGCATGTTGATGACCTCGGCATCGATACCATCGGCAGCGAGCGCCTCGGCAGCCTCAAGCGCCTCGCCGACCATCAGGCCGCAGGCGATGATGGTGACGTCGGCGCCCTCGCGCATGACAATGCCCTTACCCAACTCGAAGTTGTAGGTCTCGGGGTCGTTGATAACCGGCGAGGCCAAACGAGCGAAGCGCATGTACACCGGACCGTCGCACTCGTAGGCGGCGCGCGTTACGGCGCGGGCCTCGACGTCGTCGGCAGGAACGATCACAGTCATGCCGGGGATGACGCGCATGAGGGCAATATCCTCGCAGCACTGGTGCGTGGCGCCATCCTCGCCCACCGAGATACCGGCATGCGTGGCACCGATCTTAACGTTGAGGTGCGGGTAGCCGATGGAGTTGCGGACCTGCTCAAAGGCGCGACCGGCAGCGAACATGGCAAAGGTGCTCGCGAAGGCAACGCGGCCGGTGGTCGCGATACCGGCGGCGACGCCCATCAGGTTGCTCTCGGCAATGCCCACATCGAAGAAGCGGTCGGGGCAGGCTGCCTTGAACTTGCCGGTCTGCGTGGCGGCAGCCAGGTCGGCGTCGAGGACCACAAAGTCATCGTGCTCGTTGGCGAGCTCGACGAGGGCCTCGCCGTAGCTTACGCGCGTGGCGATTTTCTTGACGTCTGCCATCCTAGAGCTCCTCTCCGGCGGCCGTGAGCTCTGCCATGGCCTGCTCAAACTGTTCATCGTTGGGGGCCTTACCGTGCCAACCCACCTGGTTCTCCATAAAGGAAACGCCCTTGCCCTTCATGGTCTCGGCGATAATGGCGGTCGGCTGGCCCTTGGTAGCGCGAGCCTCGGCAAAGGCGGCGCGGATCTGGTCGAAATCGTTGCCGTCGGCAAGCTCCACCACGTGGAACTTAAAGGCACGGAACTTGTCGGCGAGCGGCATGGGGTCGTTGACCTCCTCGACGGGGCCGTCGATCTGCAGGCCGTTGTGGTCGACGATCACGCAGAGGTTATCGAGCTGCTGGTTGCCGGCAAACATGGCGGCCTCCCAGACCTGGCCCTCCTCGCTCTCGCCATCGCCCAGCAGGGCGTACGTGCGGTAAGTATCGCCCCAGTGCTTGGCGGCAACCGCCATGCCCACGGCGGCGGAAATGCCCTGGCCGAGCGAACCGGTGGACATGTCAACGCCCGGGGTGTCGTTCATGTTGGGATGACCCTGCAGGTGACTGCCGATGTGGCGCAGCGTCTCGAGATCCTCCTTGGGGAAGAACCCGCGCTCGGCAAGCACGGCGTACAGGCCCGGAGCGCAGTGGCCCTTGGAAAGCACAAAACGATCGCGGTCGGCCTTGCGGGGATCGGCCGGGTCGACGTTCATTTCCTCAAAGTACAGATAGGTCATGATGTCGGCAGCGCCGAGCGAACCGCCCGGATGGCCGGACTTGGCAGCGTGCACGCCGGTGACGATGCCCTTCCTTACCTCGTTGGCAACCTTTTTGAGCTCTTCGTCGCTCATTGTGCCTTCCTTTCATCCTCATTAGACAAAATGCGCACGGCACCGAAGGTAATCCCAACACAGCCGCAATGCACGTACGTCATTCATTATGCTGGAAACTGATGGCTTTACCAGAGTTTTTATCATTATTTGAACAATTTAGCAGGCAGAACCGCTGATGAAACGGTTTATCAATGTGAACGTCTTTTGGATGGAACGCGGTCGACCCTACGCGCTAATGTCCTTGAATCCCTCGCCGAAGGCTTCCGTAACGTCAGCAACCGTCACAATGGCGTGAGGATCGCGCTCGCGCACGATCGTCTTGAGGGTATTGAGCTCTCGACGGCTCACGATGACCATGATCACCGGCTTCTCGGCACCCGAATACATGCCAGTCGCCTTAAACTTGGTACAACCACGACCCAGGCCATACATGATATCGGCAGCGATATCAGGGAACTTGTCCGAGATGATGAGTACCATACGGCGCTTGTTGCCACCATCGACCACGGCATCGATCACGTAGCCGCTAATGACCATCGAAAGGCCTGCATACAGTGCGTTTTCGATTGAAAAGACCGGAGCCGATAGCGCGCATACGGCAACATCGATCGCCATGACGGTCGAGCCCACCGGCAGCGAGGTGTTACGCGAGATGATTTGGCCAATCGTGTCCGAGCCGCCGGTGTTGGCGCCGGCGCGCAACACCATGCCGTAACCGATGCCCGTAATAATGCCGCCCCACATGGCAGGGAGCATCAGGTCCGCATCCGCCAGAGGTGCTACAAACGGGGCGAACAGATCGGTAAAGAAGCCCAGCAGCACAAAGCCCGTCGCGGTCTGCACCACGTAGAACATGCCACCCTCGCGCATAACGACCAACAACAGCAAGGCGTTCATCACGATCGTCTGAATACCAACGGGAAGCGATAGACCGCGCGATGCACCGACCGCCTGGATAATGGTGGCAAGGCCCGTAACGCCACCGGCAGCAAGGCCGTTGGGAATCAAAAACAGGTCGGTCGCAATAGCGGCCAGAGCGCACCCCAACATAATCTGGGGCAGGTCGTGAAAAAAGTTCATCGAAAGAATGCGCTTGATGTCCAGACGATATGCCATGCTGCCTCCCTCAAAAAAGCGCACCCCATCGGATGCGCTTTGAACTTCTTCTTGTATTCGATTCTACCGATTCGCCCAACAAAAACCACCCCTGTGCAGGGTATGTTCTGGATACAAAACCACCCTGCTCGGAGGGTTTTATCCATTTCCACATAAACCGAGCGGTTTAGGCAGACGGGGTCTCCGCATCGGCGTTGCCGGTGGCCCAGCGATGGTAGCCAATAACAAACGGGTCCAGGTCGCCATCGTCAAGGACGGCCTCGACATTGCTGGTCTCCACGCCCGTGCGTAGGTCTTTGACCATCTGGTACGGGTAGAGCACGTAGCTGCGGATCTGGTTGCCAAAACCAATTGTGGTCTTGGGTCCGCGAATCTCATCCAGGGCCTCGGCGCGCTTTTCGAGCTCAATCTCGTACAGACGCGCCTTGAGGATCTGCATGCACGCAGCCTTGTTTTGAATCTGGCTGCGCTCGTTTTGGCAGGTGACCACAATACCGCTGGGGAAATGCGTCACGCGCACGGCGGAGTCGGTGGTGTTGACGCCCTGACCGCCCGGGCCGCTTGCATGGTACACGTCGACGCGAATGTCATCGGGACTAATCTCGATATCGATATCGTCGGGCAGCACGGGAATGACCTCGACGCCGGCAAACGTAGTTTGGCGGCGCTTCTTGTCGTCGGTGGGGCTAATGCGCACCAGGCGGTGAACTCCGGCCTCGGCACGAAGCATGCCAAAGGCATCCTTGCCTTCGACGGTAAAGGTCGCGCGATCGATGCCGATGACCTCGGCCGCGGGGCAATCGTTGATGGTGACCTTCCAACCGCGGCGCTGGCAGTACTTCATGTACATCTTAAAGAGCATGAAGGTCCAGTCCTGGGCCTCCAGACCACCCTGTCCGGGCTTGATGGTCACAATGGCATCGCCGTGATCGAACTCACCGGTAAACCAGCTCGAAAGCTCAAGCTCATCGATGGCACGGGCCAGGCGCTCAGCCGTGGCTGCAGCCTCCTCGCGAAGGGCGGCGGCGTCGGGGTCATCCCCCATCTCCTCGGCAAGCTCCAGCGCGGCGCGGGCATCGGAAAGCTCGCCGCGCGCGGTGTCCACGGCAGCGATATCTTCCTTGGTGCGCGCAATCTCCTCCATGGTGGCACGGGCGGCGTCGGCGTCATCCCAAAAGCCAGGGGCAACACTTTTGGCCTCGAGCTCGGACACGCGGGTACGCTTCTCGTCCAGGTGGAGATATGACTCGACCTCACCGAGCCGGTCCGCAAACGCGTCCAGCTCGGCGGGCGTTACCTCTAAAGCCTCAGCCATTAACGATTCCTGCCGTGGCAGTACTTAAACTTCTTGCCGCTACCGCAGGGGCACGGGTCGTTGCGGCCCACGTTGACGTACGGATCGTCGCTCTCGGACTTGCGATAGGTGGTCACCTTGCCACCGTTGTTGACGGCAGCCGGACCACCCTGGACAGCCGTGCGGGCCTGCACCTGCGCCTGCTTGCGCAACACCGAGTCGCCGTTGTCACCATCGACCTCGGCAGGACCGGAGAAGCGCGCGCCCTCGAGTGCGGGGTCCTCCTTGTGCTCCACGGCACGCGGGGCAGCCTTGATCTCGATACGCAGAACCGTGCGCAGGTAATCCTCGTACATGGTATCGACGAGTATCTGGAACGCGCTGTAGGCCTCGGTCTTGTACTCAACCAGCGGGTCGCGCTGGCCAAAGCCGCGCAGGCCGATGCCGGTCTTGAGGTAGTCCATCTCCTGCAGGTAGTTCATCCAGCGGGTATCGATGACGCGCAGCATGACCTGGGTGTTGAGCTCGCGCATCAGGTCCTCACCCAAGCGCTCGGCCTTCATGTTGTAGCACTTCTCTACGTAAGCCAGGACATCGGCGGCCAGGGCCTCATAATCCTCGTCGGGGAACTTCGGCGTATCGATGTGGCCGGTGAGTTCCACAACCCACTTGCGCAGGCCCTCCAGGTCGCGCTCGCCCTCGTGGCTGTCCTTGGTGCAGAACTCCTGCACGCAGCGGTACACGGTGTCGTGCATGACCTCGGTGATGTGGTCGGTCAGGTCCTTGCCGTCCAGAATCTTATTGCGCTCGGCGTAGATGACCTGGCGCTGCTTGTTCATGACGTCGTCGTACTCAAGGACGCTCTTACGCATGGAGAAGTTGATGCTCTCGACCTTGTGCTGGGCGCTCTCGACGGCCTTGGAGATGATCTTGTGCTGGATGGGCATGTCGTCGCCCATGTCGGCCGTGACCATCATCTTGGAGACGCGGTCCATCTTGTCGCCGCCGAACAGGCGCATCAGGTCATCTTCCAGGCTCAGGTAGAAGCGGGAAGCGCCCGGGTCGCCCTGACGGCCGGCACGGCCGCGCAGCTGGTTGTCGATACGACGGGACTCATGGCGCTCGGTGCCGATGACGGTCAGGCCGCCGGCGGCAAGCACGCGCTCGCGCTCGGCCTTGCAAGTCTCCTTGGCCTCGGCGTTAAACTGCTCGAGCTGCTCGGGCGTCACATCCTCCATGGTCAGGCCCTCGTACTCCAGGCGCTCGCGCACCAGCTCGTCGGGGTTGCCGCCCAGCAAGATGTCGGTACCACGACCGGCCATATTGGTAGCGATGGTTACTGTTCCGCTCAAACCGGCAGTAGCAACGATGTCCGCTTCTTTCTGGTGCAGTTTGGCGTTCAATACCTTGTGCTCAATCTTACGCATGGTAAGCATTTTGCTCAACATTTCGGAGATTTCTACCGAGGTAGTACCCACCAATACCGGACGTCCTGCCTGAACCAATTTTTCGATTTCCTCGATAACAGCTTTATACTTTTCGCGTTTCGTCTTGTAAACGCGGTCGTTCATATCCTTTCTTGCAATCGGACGGTTGGTCGGGATCACGACTACGTCCAATTTGTAGATATCCCAAAGTTCGCCTGCTTCCGTTTCAGCAGTACCGGTCATACCGGACAGCTTGTGATACATACGGAAGTAGTTCTGCAAAGTAATCGTTGCAAAGGTCTGCGTAGCAGCTTCCACTTTCACACGTTCCTTGGCTTCGATAGCCTGGTGCAATCCGTCAGAGTAGCGGCGACCTTCCATGATACGGCCTGTCTGTTCGTCTACAATCTTCACCTGTCCGTCGATCACTACATATTCATCATCTTTCTCGAACATGGTGTAAGCCTTCAACAACTGGTTGATGGTGTGTACACGTTCCGATTTGATGGCATAGTTTGTCAGAAGTTCATCTTTCTTTTCAAGCAGTTGCTCGTTAGTCAGATGTTGGTTTTCCAGTTCCGAAAGTTGTCCGGCGATGTCCGGAAGAACGAACAATGTCGGGTCTTCAGAGTTACCGGTAATCAGGTCTACACCCTTGTCTGTCAGGTCTACACTATTCAGTTTCTCGTCGATTACGAAATACAGCGGATCAGTAACTTCATGCATACGCTTGTTGTTCTGTTCCATGTAGATTTCTTCCGTCTTGAGCATACCTGCCTTGATACCCTGTTCACTAAGGAACTTAATCAAAGCCTTGTTTTTCGGCAATGCCTTGTGGCTGCGGTATAAAGCGAGGAATCCTTCTTCCACCTCTTTCTTATCGTTGGATGCGATCAGTTTCTTAGCTTCGGAGAGATATTTGGTAGCCAATACTTTCTGTGCTTCTACCAGACGTTCTACTAACGGACGGAGTTGCTCGAACAATTGGTCGTCGCCTTTCGGTACAGGACCGGAGATAATCAACGGAGTACGGGCGTCGTCAATCAATACCGAGTCGACCTCATCGACGATGGCATAGTTGTGCTGACGTTGTACAAGGTCTTTCGGGCTGATAGCCATGTTGTCACGCAGGTAGTCGAAACCAAATTCGTTGTTCGTACCGAACGTGATGTCTGCCAGGTATGCCTGACGGCGTGCGTCGGAGTTCGGTTGATGGCGGTCGATACAATCCACGCTCAATCCGTGGAACATATAAAGAGGTCCCATCCATTCGGAGTCACGTTTGGCGAGGTAATCATTCACGGTAACCACGTGCACACCGTTTCCGGTCAGTGCGTTGAGGAATACCGGGAGAGTAGCCACCAATGTTTTACCTTCACCGGTTGCCATTTCCGCAATCTTACCTTTGTGCAGAACGACACCACCAAAAAGCTGTACGTCGTAGTGAACCATGTTCCATACCGTATCGTTTCCACCGGCTATCCAGTGATTCTGATAGATGGCCTTGTCGCCTTCGATGCGTACAAAGTCTTTCGTTGCAGCCAGTTGGCGGTCAAAATCCGTAGCGGTAACAACAATTTCTTCATTTTCTGTGAAACGTTTGGCAGTGGCTTTCACGATAGAAAAAGCAACGGGCAGTACTTCGTCCAGTGCTTTTTCATATTTCTCCAGAATTTCTTTTTCTGTCTTATCGATTTGTGCGAAGACTTCTTCGCGGTCTTCCAGTTCCAGTGTCTCGATGCTTGCCTTCAACTCTTCCACTTTCGCACGTTCGGCGGTAGCCGATTCATGGATATATTTTTTGAGTTCTTCCGTTTTGGCACGGAGGGCGTCGTTGTCCAGTTTCTCAACCTCCGGGTAGGCAGCTTTGATCTTTTCCACCCAGGGCTTGATTTCTTTCATGTCTCGTGTGGATTTGTTTCCGAAAATCGAGCTTAAAAATTCATTAAATCCCATGTTATATTATTTAGTTT
>USEF01000068.1 GCA_900553475.1 uncultured Collinsella sp.
GCGTCCCGCTTTGAAGGCTCGGAACGGGATGTGGTTTCCGAAACGGGGGCCGTTGGGAAACTGTGTCCCGTAATGGGCGCTCAGAGTGGGATGCAGTTTCCGCGAGAGACCCGTTGCGGAAACGGTATCCCAGAATCGGCGTTCAAAACGGGGCGCTCTTTCCGAAACATGGCCCTGAGGGAAGCTGCGTCCCGGTCTGAGTCGGAATTCCGGGACACAGCTTCCCTTTCAAACAGAAGAAGGCGCGCTGCCTGCAGACGGCGCGCCTTCTTTGTTGGACTATGTTGAGGCTGGGAGCTGAGGCTTGTGGTCCCTTAAGAGCGGGCGGCTCCGTCGACGGGGAGCACGGCGCCCGTGACATAGGAGGACATGTCGCTCGCTAGGAAAACGAAGGCGTTGGCGACGTCCTCGGGCTCACCCATGCGGCCGAGAGGGATAGTGGCGATGATGGGTTTGATGACCTCTTCGGGCAGGTTGGCGACCATGTCAGTCTTAGTCACGCCAGGGGCAACGGCGTTGACGCGAATACCCATAGGGGCGAGCTCGCGCGAGAGTGACTGGACCATACCGTTGACGGCAAACTTGGACGTGGGGTAACCGACGCCGGAGGGCTGGCCGTACTTGGCGACCATCGAGCTTGTGGTAGTGATGGTGCCGCCGTGGCCGGCCTCGGTCATGATCTTGGCGGCAGTCTGGTGGCCATTAAAGACGGCGACGACGTTAAGGTCCATGACCTTTGCGAACTCCTCGGCCGTGTAGTCCAAGAGGGGTGAACGCTGGGAGATACCGGCATTGTTGACGACCGTGTCCAAGCCGCCCATGTCGGATGCAGCCTGGGTAAAGGCCTCGGTCACGGCTTCGAGTGAGGTGAGGTCGCAGGAGCGGCCCCAGACCTTGGCGTCGGGATAGGCGGCTGTCAGCTTCTCACCGGCCGCATCGGCGGTCTCTTGACGCGAGCCAAAGACCGTGACGGAGGCGCCCTCCTCGATAAAACGGCAGGCGATGGCATAGCCGATACCGCGCGTGCCTCCGGTGATGATTGCTTTCTTGCCCTCGAGCAACATGGTATTTCCTCTCATCGCGGGCGGACATTCGCAGCACAGCGTAGCCGTAACCGGAATCGGCCGTGTTTGCATATCGGTGAACGGTAGCCCGCGTTACCGATGAGCGGCTCGCGCAAATGTGCCCTGTCGTTGTGCTTAGGGCAGGAGACAAAAAGGCTCCCATCCCACATCGGACGGGAGCTCTTCGAGCAAATGCGTTGTGGGGTGTAAACCGAACTAGTTCGCCATGACGCCTTCGGTCCAAGCCTCAACGTCCTCGATGCGCAGGACGTTGGCGACCTCGGCCACGCAGTCGACGCTGGCAAGCTCGGCGGCGGCAGCCTGGACGTCCTTCTCGAGCGCGCGGTGCGTCAGGAAGATGACCGAGCAGGCATCGCTGACGCCCGACTTGCCGTCCTCGACCTGGTTGATGAGCGAGATCGAGATGTTGTGCTTGGCAAAGATGTCGACCGTCTCGGACAGGGCACCTACGCGGTCGGCGACCTTCAGGCGCACATAGTACTTGGTCTGGAGTTCGTCCATGGGCTTAAAGGCGAGGTTGTGACCATAGGGCTCAATCTCGGGCAGCGGAGCCACGCCGCGGCTGATCTGCTCGGAGAGCGATAGGATATCGCCCACGACGGCGCTCGCGGTGGGGAAGGAGCCTGCGCCAGCGCCGTAGAACATGGTCTCGCCCACGGCGTCGCCTACCACGTAGACAGCGTTCATGGCGCCGTTGACCTTGGCAAGCATGTGTTCGGCAGGGATCAGCGTGGGATGCACGCGGACGTCGACGCCGGCTTCGGTGTTGCGTGCGATGCCCAGCAGCTTGATGGTGTAGCCGAGCTCGCGGGCCTGGGCAATGTCCTCGGCGCCGATGGTACGGATACCCTGCTGGTAGACATCGTCGGTGGTCACGCGGGTGCCAAAGCCGATGGAAGCGAGGATTGCCGTCTTGCTGGCGGCGTCGAAGCCGTCGACGTCGGCGGACGGGTCGGCCTCGGCATAGCCCTTTGCCTGGGCGTCGGCGAGCACGTCAGCGTAATCGGCGCCCTCGGCGTCCATGCGCGACAGGATGTAGTTGGTGGTGCCGTTGAGAATGCCAGCGATGGTCAGGATCTTGTTGCCCACCAGGTCGTGCTCGAGCGTGCTGACAATGGGGATGCCACCGCCGCAGCTGGCCTCGCACTTAATCTGCACGCCGCACGCGCGCGCCTTCTCGGCGAGCGTCTCGACATGACGGCCCAGCAGGGCCTTGTTGGCAGAGACGACGTGCTTGCCGTTCTCGAAGGCGGTGGTGAAGATTTCGGTCGCGGGGTGCTCGCCGCCGATGAGCTCGACGACGATATCGACGGCGGGGTCGGTGACGACGTCGTGCCAGTCGCTCGTAAAGGCCTCGCGCTCAATACCGGCGGCTTCGGCCTGCTCCCAGGCAAGCGCGCAGGCGCGGGTCAGCTTAAGGTCGATGCCGTAGGCTGCCAGGTACTCATCGTGGTGGCTCTTGATCAGCCGGGCCACGCCGCCGCCGACGGTTCCCAGACCGATCAGACCGACGTTCACGGTGCGCAGGGGTTCGCTCATAGATAGCTCCTTCGTGCATCTTATGGATGGATTAACCGCTTAAAGGTTGAGTGCATTCTAGCGTGAACCGAGGGCGCGTGCTCGCCAGGCAACAGGAGTCGCACAAAACGGCACCCCCGAAACGCTGCGGAAACATTGGAAACATGCTCGCTACAAACGAACTTCCGTAACAAACTGTCAACGTTTGCACCATAAGGTTTGCCCTGTACCGCAAGACGGCCGCACCGCGCCAGCGGAAAGGGGGACACCATGTTTAGCATCAACAACGTACTTAACCGCAGGAGTTTCCTTGTCGGAGCCACGCTTATTTTTGCCCCGATCTATTACACCCCAGCGTCCGTTTTGCTCAAGAACGCCAAGGACATGAGCTACGACATGACACTAATGGGTGCCGACGGCATGGACAGCCTATGTGATCCAGGACGGCAAGTACATCGCTTCCTAAGTGCGCATAAAGCACGACCGGTGAGGCTGTTTTATTCAAGGCAGGTATGCCTGTAACAGAACGGAAACATTACTTTTACACAATAAAGTGGCATTACTGCATAAAGTAATAGAAATACGCAGAATTATGGATAAATGAACAAATCCAAAGAAAAGTTGAAATAATCGCCACTTTCCTTAACTAAAGCGTCTAGTATTTTGCGAACGCCGAACACGGCGAAGGATGGCCTGTCGGGTAACCGAAACCCGACGAGATTTGAGAGGAGAGCCGCATGTCGAGCCTCACCGGTAAGTCATTGAACCCTGTTATGAATCGCAGGAGCGTTATCGCGAGCGCAGCAGGTCTGGGGGCGATGTCCATTCTAGCTGGCTGCTCCTCCAACGGCGGCGACAGCGGTTCCGCTTCGGGCGACGCTTCGTTTAAGATCGGCACCATCGGCCCGCTGACCGGCGCCAACGCGTCCTACGGCAAGTCCGTTACCCAGGGTGTCGAGCTTGGCTGCAAGGATTTCTCGACCAAGGAGCTGCCGCTTGCCAGCAAGGCCGAGGATGACCAGGCCGATGGCGAGAAGGCCGTCAACGCCTTCAACACCCTGCTCGACTGGGGCATGCAGGCCCTCGTCGGTCCGACCACCACGGGTGCGTCGGTTGCCGTTGCCGCAGAGTGTGGTAACGACCCCAAGACGTTCATGATCACCCCGTCCGCGTCCTCCGAGGACGTCACCGACGGCAAGGATTGCGTCTTCCAGGTTTGCTTCACCGACCCCAACCAGGGTGTCAACGCTGCCAAGTTCCTGGCGCAGAAGTATGCGGACGAGAAGTTCGTGCTGTTCTATAACTCCGGCGACGCCTATTCTTCGGGCATCGCAGATTCCTTTAAAGCCCAGGCCGCTGAGTCCAAGCTCGAGATTGTTGACGAGGAGACCTTTAAGGACGACTCCGCCACGAGCTTTACCAACCAGCTGACCAAGGCCAAGCAGGCCGGCGCCACCATGATCTTTGCGCCGATCTACTACACGCCGGCGTCCGTCCTGCTCAAGAACGCCAAGGACATGGGCTACGACGTCAAGATGATGGGCTGCGACGGCATGGACGGCATCCTGGGCGTTGAGGGCTTCGACACCTCTCTTGCCGAGGGTCTGCTGCTCATGACCCCGTTCTCCGCTGACGACGAGAAGAACGCCAACTTCGTCAACGCTTACAAGGATAAGTACGGCGATACCCCCGACCAGTTTGCCGCCGACGCCTACGACGGCGTGCACGCGGTGGCCGAGGCCGTCAAGGAGGCCGGTCTTGGTGTCGACGCCGATCCGACCGAGGTCGCCGAGAAGCTGTCCAAGGCTATGCTCAAGATTACCGTTGACGGTCTGACCGGCAAGCTCACCTGGAACGATAAGGGCCAGGTCCAGAAGGAGCCCACGGCGTACGTCATCACCGACGGCAAGTACGTACAGGCCTAATTGGCCGCCTTACATAGAGCGGTTTTGATCCCAAGCAGGGGAGGTTTTGGCCTTCCCTGCTTGCTTGGTATCTAGGGACAGTGTAACGTCCCTGTTTCATACATTAACTGGAAACCTATTCGAAAGGGGGATGTGGAACATGACGGTCTTTATCCAATACCTGGTCAACGGCCTGTCCATGGGCAGCGTCTACGCCATCATCGCGTTGGGCTACACCATGGTCTACGGTATCGCCAAGATGCTGAACTTCGCTCACGGCGACGTCATCATGGTCGGTGCCTATGTCTCGTTCTGCGCCACGTCGTATCTCGGCCTCCCGGGCTGGGTATCTGTAATTCTTTCTTGTGTGGTCTGCACGGTTCTCGGCGTTCTCATTGAGGGTCTGGCCTATAAGCCGCTGCGCCAAGCAGGCCCGCTGGCCGTTCTGATCACGGCTATCGGCGTGTCTTACTTCCTGCAGAACGCCGCGCAGCTTCTGTGGGGCGCCACGCCCAAGAACTTCACTTCGCTCGTCACCTTCCAGGTGCCGGAGTTCTTGGCCAAGTTCAACGTAAGCGCCGTCTCGCTCGTCACCATCGTCGCCTGCCTGGTTATCATGGCCGGCCTGATGTTCTTTACAGGTAAGACCAAGATGGGCAAGGCCATGCGCGCCGTGTCCGAGGATAAGGCCGCCGCTCAGCTCATGGGCATCAACGTCAACCGCACCATCTCGATGACGTTCGCCATCGGCTCCGCCCTCGCTGCCATCGCCGGCGTGCTCCTGTGCTCCTACTCGCCGGTGTTGCAGCCCACCACGGGCGCCATGCCTGGCATCAAGGCCTTCGACGCTGCCGTTTTCGGCGGCATCGGTTCCATCCCCGGCGCCTTTGTCGGTGGTATTCTCATCGGCATCATCGAGGCGATGGCGCAGGCTTACATTTCCACGAGCCTTGCCAACTCCATCGTCTTTGGTGTTTTGATCATCGTCCTGCTCGTCAAGCCTGCCGGCCTCTTGGGCAAGTACGTCCCCGAGAAGGTGTAGGTGAGCGTTATGAAGTTTCTTAAAGACAAGCAGACGCGTCACGACTTTGTCACGTACGCCATGTGCATCGTGGCCTTCGCCATCGTGTTCTTTATGCAGTCTAACCACATGATTCCGCGCATGATCGCCGGTCAGCTGGTTCCCATCACGGCCTATATCGTCATGGCCATTTCCCTTAACCTCGTCGTCGGCATCGCGGGCGACTTGTCGCTGGGCCACGCAGGCTTTATGAGTGTCGGCGCCTATACGGGAATCGTCACCGCCGTCGCGCTGGAGAGCGCCGTTCCCTCCGATCCGGTGCGCCTTATCATCAGTATCGTGGTCGGCGCCATCGCTGCCGCCATCCTGGGCTTCTTGATTGGCATCCCGGTCCTTCGTCTGAGCGGCGATTACCTGGCTATCGTGACGCTGGCCTTTGGCGAGATTATCAAGGAGATCGTCACCTGCCTCATTGTGGGCGTCGATTCCCGCGGCCTGCATGTGATCTTTAACATCACGGGTAACTCCACGATCGATGACCTGCACCTGCTCGAGGACGGCACCGCCATCATCAAGGGCGCCCAGGGCGCCTCGGGCGCGTCGACGTACTCGACCTTCTTCGCCGGTGCCATCCTGGTCATGGTCGCACTCGTGATCGTGCTCAACCTGGTTCGCAGCCGTACCGGCCGTGCCATTATGGCCGTGCGCGACAACAAGATCGCTGCCGAGTCTGTGGGCATCTCCGTCACCGAGTACCGCATGATCGCCTTCGTGGTTTCCGCTGCCCTCGCCGGTGCTGCCGGAGCTCTCTTCGGCGGTAACTTCTCGCAGCTCTCCGCCACCAAGTTCGACTTCAACACGTCCATCCTCATCCTGGTGTTCGTGGTCCTGGGCGGTCTGGGCAATATGCGCGGCTCCGTCATCGCGGCGGCATTGCTCACGGTGCTTCCCGAGCTGCTCCGTCAGTTCTCGGACTACCGCATGCTCATCTACGCCATCGTGCTGATCTTGGTCATGATCTTTACCAACAATCCGCAGCTCAAGGCGTTCTTCGGTCGCGTCAAGGATCGCTTTGCTTCCAAGAAGGAGGTGGCAGCCGATGCCCAGTAAGTTTGAGTTCAACAAGGGCAAGATGGTCCCGTATCCTTCTGGCGCCATCGTTCCCGACCGCGACTTGGGCCAGCGCCCGGCGCTCGAGTGCATCCACCTGGGCATTGAATTCGGCGGTCTTAAGGCAGTCGATGACTTTAGCCTGACCATCGGCAAGACTGAGATCGCCGGTCTCATCGGCCCCAACGGTGCCGGCAAGACCACGGTCTTCAACCTGCTCACCAAGGTGTACCAGCCTACGCACGGCACCATCCTGCTCGACGGTGAGGACACCTCGGGCAAGTCGGTCTACCAGGTCAACCGCATGGGTATTGCCCGTACGTTCCAGAACATTCGCCTGTTCAACACCATGACGGTGGAGGACAACGTTAAGGTCGGCCTGCACAATCAGGAGCGCTACTCCGGCTTTGAGGGCGTGCTGCGCCTGCCGACGTATTGGAAGCACGAGAAGGCCGCCCACGAGCGCGCCATGGAGCTGCTGTCCATTTTTGACATGGAGCACCTGGCAAATGAACAGGCCGGCTCGCTTCCTTACGGCGCTCAGCGTCGTCTGGAAATCGTCCGCGCGCTTGCCACCAACCCCAAGTTGCTGCTGCTCGACGAGCCTGCCGCCGGCATGAACCCGTCCGAGACCGCAGAGCTCATGGCGAACATCGTCAAGATTCGCGACACCTTCGGCATCGCCATCATGCTTATCGAGCATGATATGTCGCTCGTCATGAACATCTGCGAGGGCATCTGCGTGCTTAACTTTGGCAAGGTTATCGCCAAGGGCACGGCAGAGGAAATCCAGAACAACGACGCCGTTATCGAGGCGTATCTGGGTAAGCAGGATAAGGGGGAGAACTAAATGGCAGAGCCGATGCTTTCCGTCTACAACATCAACGTCTGGTACGGCGCCATCCACGCCATCAAGGACATCTCCTTTAACGTCAACGAGGGTGAGATCGTTGCTCTGATCGGTGCGAACGGTGCCGGTAAGTCTACGACGCTTAAAACCGTCTCGGGCCTGCTGCGTTCCAAGACCGGCTCCATCAAGTTTATGGGCGAGGACATTACTCATACGCCCGCCGATAAGCTGGTGGGTAAGGGCCTGGCTCAGGTCCCCGAGGGCCGTCGCGCCTTTTTGCAGATGACGGTCGAGGAGAACCTGGAGATGGGCGCCTATACACAGCCCAAGTCCACGGTGGCTCCGGGCCTGGAGCGCGTCTACGAGCAGTTCCCGCGCCTGAAGGAGCGCCGTCGCCAGGTCGCCGGCACCCTTTCGGGCGGCGAGCAGCAGATGCTCGTTATGGGCCGCGCCCTTATGAGCAACCCCAAACTGCTTATGCTCGACGAACCTTCCATGGGTCTGGCACCGATTCTGATCGAACAGATCTTCCAGATTGTCGAGGATCTGCACAAGGCTGGCACCACGGTGCTTCTGGTCGAGCAAAACGCGCAGATGGCGCTTTCCATCGCCACGCGCGGCTACGTGCTCGAGACCGGCAAGATCACCATGACCGGTACCGGCCAAGA
>USEF01000069.1 GCA_900553475.1 uncultured Collinsella sp.
GGGGTCTGGAGTATATCGTCCCGCCCGCAGTTTCGCAGGCCGAAGGCCGAGAATGTCTGAGGACGGGATGATATACTCCAGACCCCCAGGAAGGTTACCTATGAACTACGCGAACATTAAGTATTTCGACATTGCTGATGGGGAAGGCGTTCGTACTTCTCTGTTTGTGAGCGGGTGCCGTCGCGGGTGCAAGAATTGCTTTAACTCCGTCGCGTGGGACTTTGCCGCGGGTGAAACGTTCGATCGTGCCGTCGAGGACAAGATTATCGAGAGCCTTGACCATCCCTTTATCGATGGCCTGACGATTCTGGGCGGCGAGCCTATGGAGCCCGAGAATCAGGTGGGGCTTGTTGACTTTATCGAACGCGTGCGTGCGGCCTATCCCGCGGGGTCGGGCAAGACCATTTGGTGCTTTACCGGCGACGTGCTCGAGGAGCTTATGCCGGGCGGTCGCCATCATACCGAGGTGACGAACCGTATCCTGGCCTGCCTCGACATGTTGGTGGACGGCCCGTTCGTTCAGGATTTGTACGATATCTCGTTGCGCTTTAGGGGCTCGAGCAATCAGCGCGTGATTGATATGAACGCCACGCGCGCCCGTGCTGTGCGCGAGGGCGTTGCGCTTTGTGATGCGGTTGAACTTTGGCGGGACGATCCAGTCTATTCGACCCATACTATGTAGCTTGTGGCCGATGCCAAAGGGCGTGGTACCATAGCGCGAACGCAAAATCGGAAAAGTGAGGCCCAGATGATCGATCAGGAAAAAGTCGAGGCCGCCATTAAGCTGTTGCTTGAGGGCATAGGCGAGGACCCAACTCGTGAGGGCCTGCTGGAGACCCCGGCGCGCGTTGCCCGTATGTATGGTGAGATCGCCGGCGGTATGGACCAGAGTGCCGAGGAGCACCTGTCCAAAACCTTTGCCGTCGCTTCGAACGATTTGGTTATCGAGCGCGACATCACGTTCTACTCGCTGTGCGAGCACCATTTGCTGCCGTTTTATGGCAAGGCCGCCATTGGCTATATCCCTAACGGTCGGGTGGCTGGGCTTTCCAAACTCGCCCGCACGGTTGAGGTTTATGCCCGCCGTCTGCAGCTGCAGGAGCAGCTGTGTGCGCAGGTTGCCGACGCTCTCATGGATTATCTCGCTCCCCAGGGAGCGATTGTGCTCATGGAAGCCGAGCATATGTGCATGACCATGCGCGGCGTGCAAAAGCCCGGCACCAAGACCGTGACGCTCGCTCGCCGCGGCGTCTTTGAGACTGATCCCGCGCTCGAGGAGCGGTTCTTTAGGATGCTGGGCCGTTAGCATGAGGGTCGTCAACGACTTTACATCGAAGACCGATGAGGGGACGTCGCGTCGCGGCTTTATGGCTTCGGGCTTGGCTCCCTTTGGTGCCATGCCTCGCATTGATTACATTTGCGCCAACGGGCTGTTCCGGCGGCACCTGGGTAACATTGCACAGTTGGAATCGGGGCGCATCTTCTGCCGCCACGGTATTGACCATCTTCTCGATGTCGCTCGCATTATGTGGATCAAGAATCTCGAGGAACAGCTCGAATTTGACCGTGAGGTCATCTACGCCACGGCACTTCTTCACGATATCGGCAAAGATGAACAGTATGAATCGGGTATATCCCATGATGTTGCAAGCGAACGCGTCGCTGATGCGATTCTCGGCGGCATGCCCGATGATGTGGCGTTTGAGCCGGCCGATGCCGCAGCCATTAAGACGGCCATTCTGGGCCATCGAAAGCTGCGTGTGAACAGCCAACCGCTTGAGCGTCTGCTCTATGCAGCCGACAAAGCGTCGCGCGCCTGCTTTGCATGCCCCGCGCGCAATGCTTGCAACTGGAGCGATGATAAAAAGAACCTGTCGATTCGCGTGTAGTTAGTTTGCGCGGTCGGGGTTCTAAACGAAGGAGACGATCGCGATGAGCAACAAGAAACTGCCCGAGAATGCAACCAAGACTGAAGGCGCCGAGCTCGCCCGCCGTGGAAGGGGCGAAATATCCACCGCAACGGCGGTGCCCCACGTGAGTTATGACGATCTGCGCCATGCTGACCGCATTACTATCGACGGTCTCGAGGTCTTTGCCAACCACGGCGTGTATCCCGAAGAGAATGCGCTGGGCCAGAAGTTCATCGTGTCCTTGGTGCTCTATGCCGACCTGCGTGCAGCGGGGGAGCACGATAACCTGGACGCTTCGATTGACTACGGCTCGGTGTGCCACGATGTCGATGGCTATCTGCGCGAGCATACGTTTAAACTCATCGAGGCGGCAGCCGAGGGTGTGGCCCAGATGCTGCTGCGTCGTTACCCCTTGCTGCTTGGCGTGCGTGTTAAGCTCGATAAGCCTTGGGCTCCCGTCGGTCTTCCCCTGGCAAGCTGCGGCGTCGAGATCGAGCGCGTGCGCTAACCGGTTCTAATACGTCTCTATGGGCGGCTGCTTGAGCCGCTGCGATAGAGCTCTATTGTTGGGACAGTACGTGTCGAGCAGGGCGTGAAACCGCTGATTGTGGCTTGGCTCGAGCAGGTGGACGAGCTCGTGGGCGACAACCATGCCGAGACACTCGATGGGATAGGCGGCAAGTTCGCGTGCGATGCGAACGGCACCGGATTTGGGCGTGCATGAGCCCCAACGCGTTTTCATGCTACGTACGGAAACGCGGGAAACGGCGACACCCATTGCGATTTCGTACGCGCGTACCATATCGCGCAGCGCCGTGGTAACCTCGGATGCATAGAGTTGGTCGATGCGGGTCTGGAGCTCATCGGACGTCAGGCCGTCGAGGGTTGCGCGCCGCTTGGCCTGTGGGCGTTCGTTCGATTTGTCGGCACCTATAAAACTTGCGAAGGTGGCCTGCTTGGGCCGCGGTGCGGGTGACTTAAAGTTGTGATCGAGCGCATCTTGTACCGTGATGGGCTTGCCCCAAAGTGCAATGATGGACGAGGGGCTGAGCGGCTCTCGCGCCGTCGCCTGACGTTGCTCGCGCTGGGCAAGCCGGCTGATAATCCAGGCGCTGTTGCGCTTCACAAACGCTTCGATACGCTCGCGGCTGGCGCCGAGCGGTGCACTGGCGTGGACCTCACCGCTCGATGTGACGCGTAGGTTGAAGTTCTTGACGCGCTTTTTGGTAACGACGACGGGGATGGATGTGCCATCCGGTCGGGATACGGTAATCGTAAATTGCTGCGTCAAAAGCGGTCCTTCAGATTGGGGACGGGCCGGCATGTCGACCGTTCGGCATGCCGGCCCGCTCAAGGGATGTGAAATTAATAACGCTCAAAGAAGGCAAGCGCGTTGTCGCTGCAGAGCTTCTGCATCACGGTCTTGCCAAAGTGCTTGGAGAGCATGTTCTGGAACTCGGGCATCTTGCTGGCATCGGAGAGGAAGGCGGGCACCGTGGCACCGTCCCAGTCGCCGCCGAGCGCGATGACGTCCTCGCCGCCCAGGTCGAGCCAGTGCTCGATATGTGCCGCCAGCTGGTCGAAGGTGACGTCTGCGGCTGTCTTGTCGGTTGCGTCGTTGGAAAGGAACTCGCTACAGTAGTTGAGGCCGACGATGCCACCCATGTCGCGAATGGTGCGGAACTGGTCGTCGGTGAGGTTGCGCTTGACGCCGTAAACCGCACGGGAGTTGGAGTGGCTGGCGACGAAGGGACGCGTGGCGTGGGCGACAACCTCGTCAAAGCACTCATCGTTGAGGTGGGAGACGTCGAGTACCATGCCGGCGTGCTCCATCTGCGTAAGTGCCTCGATGCCGGCGCCGGTGAGGCCGGCGTGGGTGTCGTGGCCGCTCGCGAGCGGCCCCTGCGCATTCCAGCTGAGTGACGACATAAGCACGCCCAAGCTCTTGAGCACTTCGATCAGCGCGGGGTCCTCGGCAAAGAACGTGGCGTTTTCGATGGTGTGGATGCAAGCGACCTTGCCGTCCTTGAGCGCGGGGCGAATGTCTGCGGCGCTGCGCACGTTGACCATACGGTCGTGGTTGAGCATTGCCTGGCCGCTCATATGCGCCATGATCTGCGCCTGGAAGCGCGCGGCGTGGGCGGTGGGAATCTCGTCGGGGACAAACGTGGCGAAGCACTGTGCCCACGGCGTGTTGCCGATCTTTGCGAGCGAGATGGCACAGGCGTTACCCTCGATGAGGTCGAAATCTTGCGGATGCGTTTCGTCGCCGGGGAAATAGCCGTCGGTGCCGGCGGTAAAGCGCAGGTCGAGATCGAGCGTGGCCCAGCCGATGCGGTCGGCGGTGTCGCAGTGTAGGTCAAATACGGGATATGCCATGGTTCCTCCGGTTGCAGCGTTTCTTTGCAAACTGTCATTGAATTGTATGACTAGGGTATAGTTAGCGCCATATGTTCACGGCGGCCCGCGTTGTGCGCCGCCCTTATCACGGAGGTTACCATGTCCAACCAGGGCAAGAAGGTCAAGACCCATTATCGCGGCACGCTCGACGACGGCACGCAGATTTCCCACTCCGAAATGCTTGCAGACCGCAGCGTGCTGGTATATATTCGCGCCGGTCAGATGATCAAGGGCTTCGACGCCGCTGTTGTCGATATGCAGGTGGGCGAGAAGAAGACCGTGCACATTCCTGCTGCCGATGCCTATGGCGAGCACAATCCCGAGATGGTTCTGACCTTCCCGGCCGAGCAGGTTCCCAACATCGAGCAGATCGAGAAGGGCATGAAGCTCTTCCTGTCCACGCCGAGCGGCATGCCTGTCCCCGCCGTCGTCATTGACGTGACGCCCGAGGCCGTGACGCTCGACGCCAACCACGAGCTGGCCGGCAAGGACCTCAACTTTGATATCGAGCTCGTCGAGGTCGAGGGTTAGAGCATGCCTGAGCGCTTGGTTTCGACGACATGCTTGGGAAATCTCAACGATCCGTCCTATGAACTCCTGCTTCGCCGGAAGCTGGGCGGCGTCTTTGAAGTTGACGAGCTGCTGCTCGATTGGGACCAGGCTGATGTATACGCGTTTGTGGGCGTGACGGAGCTGGGGCGCACGGTCGATGTTCGGCTGGATACTGCCGACGGCGGTCGTTTTGTCGACGGCGACGTGCTCGCCGTCGACCGTTCGGGCGTGGTGCCCGTGGCGGTTGTTGTGCGCCTGCGCAGCGCCGAGGTTTATTTGGTCGAAGTTGACCGCTTGGACCCGATTGCGCTCGCGCATGCGTGCTGGGAGATCGGCAATATGCATGCGCCGCTTTTTCGAGGCGATTCGGACGAGCATACCGTGCGCATGTATACGCCGGTGCAGCCTGTTTTGGGCCGCATGCTCCGGGGCGTCGAGGGCGTTCGGCTCTCGACGGTTACCCGTGAACTCGATTCGGACCGGCGCTTTGCGTCGAGTGCGGCGGATGCCGTTGTGAGTATGGCTCCAGACTTTACGATCGTAAAGAAGGCGCGCGGCTAAGCACGCATATGCGCAAGACGGGCTTTGAGGGGCGACCAATCAAGGTCCGTCTTGCTGTTGATAGGAGGCTTTGGGGGAACATATGGGTCTTGAGGGAATCAAGCTGATTGCCTGCGATTTGGACGGCACGTTGCTGCATCCGGGGGAGCGCGAGCCGCGTTCCGAGGCCTTTGAGCTTATCGATGAGCTGCATCGTCGCGGTATCGTGTTTATGCCGGCGAGCGGTCGTCAATATGCGAGCTTGCGCTATCTGTTTACCCCGGTGGCCGATGAGCTCGCCTATGTATGCGAGAACGGAGCCCTGGTGATGAGCGAGGGGCGTGCCGTTGTCAAGCGCTCCATGGAGCGTAGCCTTGCTATGGATATCGCGAATGCCGTGGTTGCGTATCCCCATGCCGACGTGACCCTTTCGTGTGAGGGACACCTCTACACCATGAGCGGCAACGATGCGTTCGTCGACCATTTGCGCTATGAGGTCCACTGCGATGTGGCGGTGGTCGACCGCCCCGAGGACATTGACGAGGATGTCATTAAGATTGCGTTTCAAACGCCTGAGACAGAGCAGCCGGCGGCGCTGGAGTATTTTGTGCGTCGCTTTAGCGATCGGGTTGATGTGATGACGTCGGGAACCGAATGGACGGACTTTATCGGCTTTGATTCGGGTAAGGGTTCCGCGCTTGCCGATTACGGTCGTGCCCTGGGTATTTCGCCCGATGAGATGATGGCGTTTGGCGACAATGAGAACGATCGCGATATGCTCAACGTCGTGGGCCATCCCTATCTGATGGAGAGCTGCAACCCCACCATGCGCGACATCAACGACCGCGTCCGTTACGTGCGCACGGTCGAAGAAGAACTGCGCCGTCTGCTCGCCGAGTAGGTTTTCGCGACATACCTAGAAATCTACCTACAGTCGGGGCAGAGACCCTCGAAGATGGTGTAGTGCGACGTGACGTGCCAGCCGATTTGCTCGGACGCCTTGGCGTCGAGCTGGGCATCGAAGGGGAGCGGTACGTCGATGACGCGGCTGCACGAGGTGCAGATGATATGCGCATGCGGCTCGATCGTGCGATCGAAGCGGCTGCCGCCCGGCGTCTTGATGGAGAGGATTTCGCCTGCGTCGGCCAAGAGATTGAGATTGCGGTAGACCGTACCGCGGCTGATTTTGTCATCCTGCGCGCGCACGACGTTGTAGATTTCGTCGGCGGTGGGATGGTTATAGCTTTGGCGCACGGCGTCAAGAACCAGCTTTCGCTGCCTGGTATTCCTTCTTTGCACCGCCATGCGCCTCGCCTCTTTTCTATTAACGGTCGTAGGTAAATGATACCGTATTTAGCACACAATACTAATAATGAGGACTGAAACCGTCTTCATTGGCAAGTGGGGCTCGGGCCTGGGCGTCTACGAGGCGAAAACGCGTTTCCATGCGCTCATAGGAGGCATGAAGCGCCTCGAGATGAGATAGGACGTTTGCCGGAGCTCCCTGTATCTCCATCTCGACTGAGCCGTCTTCCATGTTACGCACCCAGCCGGTGAGTGCGCGTGCCTGTGCGAGGTTGGTGTTGGTAAAGCGAAAACCAACGCCTTGGACTTGCCCCGCCCAGCGCAGGAAATAGCGCAGGGGAGTGTCTTGAGTGGCCTCGTCGCTTGCGAGTACGGTAAGCCTGCGGCGCAGCTCGAGCTCGACGTTTGATGGTTTTTGAGGCTCTCGACTGCCGCCGGTGACGCTGGAGAAGAACGTATCGAAGAGGCCCATCGCTATGCCTGCTTGCCTGCGTCGGCCGGGAAGGTAATGCCGGCCTGCCGGCGCACGGCATCCATGATACGCAGTGAGACGAGCGTGACATCGCGGTAGTGGCCAAGCTCGTGGCGTCCTGCCGGGGTCTCCCAAATCTCTTCCTTAACGTTATCGATGCCGCCGATGGCGGTGATAAAGTCTGTGAGTTCGTATTCCATAGTGTTGCTCGATTTGGGCAGGTCGAGCACGCGGCCGTTCTCGTCCTGTTCGCGCGGTGCCTCGGTCGCCGAGCCGCGTACGACGTCGCCGCGATAGTCGATGCGGACGTTGCGGGGCGTGGACAGATGGTCGATCTGGATAGTGCCACGCTCGCCTTCTATCTGCGAGGGCAGCAGGTCATTCGTAATTTTGGAGTGCGCGAGCTCGACGGAGATGCGGCCACCGCCGTAGCTGGCGAGGATGGAACCGCAGCCGTCGATGGGGCCGTGCGTGAGCTGTCGCGTGGTGGGGTCGAGCAGAGTAGTCATGCTCGTAAGGCCGGAGGGCATGCCGAAAATCTCGACCATGGGCTCGACGGTGTAGACGCCAATGTCCATGAGGGAACCCGATGCCATATTGCAGTCGAAGATATTGGTGGCGCGTCCCGCGAGAATCTCGTTGTAGCGCGAGGAATACTTGCCAAAGCGCAATGAGGCGCGGCGGATGGGGGCGATCTCGCCCAGGGCGTCCTCGATGGCGTGGAAGGCGGGATCGTGGAGGGGACGCATGGCCTCGAGGGCCACGACACCTGCTGCCTCGGCAGCGCGGAAGACTTCCAGCGCCTGTGCTTCGGTGGCGCAGAAGGGTTTCTCGACGATGACGTGCTTGCCACCGGCGATGCAGGCGAGCGCCTGCTCGTAATGGAGCGCATTGGGGCTGC
>USEF01000070.1 GCA_900553475.1 uncultured Collinsella sp.
GGCGGGACAGAGTATGCCCCGCCCCTCGGGACGACGGGATAGAACAGGAGCGCATATGGCAGGCAAGCCGCAAACACTAGCTACGACCTCGGCATTCGAGATCTTGGGCCCCGTCATGGTCGGCCCCAGCTCATCACACACCGCCGGCGCCCTGCGCTGCGCCCAAGTTGCCGCCAGCCTGTTAGAAGGCCGCATCGCCAAAGTCACCTTTGGCCTATGGAACTCCTTCGCCCACACCTACCGCGGCCACGGCACCGACCGTGCGCTCGTCGCGGGCATCCTGGGCCTCGACACCGATGACGAGAACATCAAGCAGGCCTTCGACCTCGCTCGCGAGCAGGGCCTCGAATATCACTTTGACATCAAGGGCGACGACGCCTCCATCCACCCCAACACCGTCGACATCGATATGGTCGACGACACGGGCGCCACGGCGCAGGTCCGCGGCGAGAGCCTGGGCGGCGGCAAGATGCGCATCAGCCGCATTAACGGCGTCGGCGTCGACATCTCGGGCATGTATTCCACGCTCTTCGTGGCGCACAAGGATGTTCCCGGCGTGCTCGCCGCGCTCACGAACCTGCTCGCCTACGCCCACGTGAACATCGCCTTCTGCCGCACCTACCGAACCGAAGTGGGCGGCCAGGCCTACTCCGTCTTTGAGACCGACGGTGCGCCCGACGACACCGTCGTCCCCATGTTACGCAAGCTCGACAATGTCGATTACGCGACCTTTATCGAGCTCCCCGGTTCTGCCTCGTCGCTCTCCCCCGGCGTCTCGGCCAAGGAGATCTTCGACGACGGCGAGCAGCTGCTCGATGCGTGCGAGGAACTGGGGCTCAGCATCGGCGCCGTCATGGCCGTGCGTGAGGCGCGCCTGACCGGCGAAGCCCACGCCGTCGACGCCATGCGTCGCGTGCTCGACGTCATGCGGGAGGAGACCACGGCCCCCATCGCCAATCCGCAGCGATCGCTCGGCGGGCTTATCGGCGGCGAGGCTAAACTCGTCGATGCCACCGGCCGTAACGATTTGAGCACGAGCCTGATGGGCACCGTTCAAACCGACGCCGTGGCCCGCGCGATGGCCGTGCTCGAGCGCTCCGCCACGATGGGAGTGATCGTCGCCGCCCCCACGGCAGGCTCCGCGGGTGTCGTGCCCGGCTGCGTGCTGGCGCTCGCCGATCACCTTCAGCTCGACGACGAGCAGGTCATGGACGCGCTCTACTGCGCAGCCGCCATCGGCCTCAACCTCACCACGAGCGCCTGCGTCGCCGGCGCCGAGGGCGGATGCCAGGCCGAGGCGCCGCTGCCATGGCAGCCGCCGCGCTGGTGCAGATGCTCGGCGGCACGCCCGAGCAGGCGCTCGACGCCAGTTCCATCGCGCTGAGTAACCTGCTGGGCCTCGTTTGTGACCCCGTCGGTGGCCTCGTGGAAGTGCCCTGCCAAAACCGCAACGCCATCGGCGTGGCAGCGGCCTTTAGTTCGGCACAACTCGCCCTCGCAGGAATTAAGAGCCTGGTTCCGTTTGACCAGATGGCACATGTCATGCTCTCAGTGGGCCACGCGTTGCCGGCCACGCTGCGCGAGACGGCAAAGGGCGGCATCGCGCAGGCTCCGGCCGCACTTTCAGCCTGTGCAAAATGCGGTGTGTGCGGATAACGGCTAAGAACAACTCAAAGGTGGGACAAATGTCCCACCTCTTTTGAATGCCACCGTTTCCGTACCACAAACAGCAGGGCAATCGCTATAATGCAAGCCCAGTAAAAACACGATGAGCCGCAAGGCGAAATTCGAAGGATATGCATACGATGTCGCAAAACGATCGAACTCAACTGATTCCCGATCCGCAGCAGCCGAGCAAGCACACCGGCGGCGTTCAGTCGCCGCGTCCTATCGCGCCGAGCCACGGTCAGCAGCGTAGTGCAGCAAACGCTTCCCAACGCCCGAACCAACAGCGACAGCAGCGTCAACAACGTCATCAGCGCCAGGCAAACGGCAATGCGCCCAAGCAGCCCCCCACGCACGCTCGAGGCGATCGCGGTCCCGCACGCAAGTCCGCTGGCAACAATAAGTCGGGCAAAAAGACGACGCTCTTTGTCGTCCTGGGTCTCATCGTCATTGTCTATATCGTAGGCATCGTTGCGTTTTCGCAGCTAGCCTACCCCAACACCACCATCGCCGGCGTCGACGTCTCATTCTCCAACGCTTCGTCTGCCGCCACCAAGGTCAACTCGGCATGGAAGCACTATAAGCTCACCGTGACAGGCGATGACTTTAGCTGGACCTTTCAGCCCGAGTCCGATGAACCCATCGTCGACGGAGAGGCTGCCGCAAAAGAGATCATCAGCCACAACGAAGCCTTTATCTGGCCGGTCCGTCTCGTAGAGTCTTTTAGTGGCAAGACCAAAACAACCGCTGCCTCCAACGAAGTCGATCTTGATCAAGACGTCGACCTGTCCATGCTTTCCGACGCCTTCAACCAAAAACAGTTTGAGGAGGATCTGGGCAGCGCCATCGACGAGTTCAACGAGGGCCGTTCTGGAACGTTCGAGGCCAATAGTTCCTATGACGAGCAGGCCGGCAAGTTTACCGTCGAGAAGGCGCGCTCCAACGAAAAACTCAACCGCGAGCATGTCATTAAGTATGCCGAGCTCGAGCTTTCATCGCTGGCCGAGACCGTAGATCTTTCCAAGCTCGGCAACGATGCCTATGAGCCGCTCAACGGAACGCTGACCGATGATCAGATTCAGGCCGCATGCGATGCCGCCAACAACTTCCTGGGCGTCAACGTGACCCTCAAGCTCAACGGCGAGGATGCCGGCAAGGTTGATGGCGCTTCCGTGCTGCAGTGGATCAGCTTTGCCGATCCGGCCAACCCCACGCTCGATACGTCACAGATCAGCAGCTGGGCAGCCGAGCTCGCCAACAGCTTTAATACCGTGGGCTCCACTCGCTGGTGGACGCGCGCCGATGGCAAGCAGTGCGCCGTCGAAGGCGGTGACTTTGGTTGGTCTATCGATAGCAGCTCGCTCGCCAAGCAGGTCGAGGACGCCATTAACAACAAGCAGACCGGCGAAATCGAGATCAAGTACTCCCAGAAAGCCGACACCTTTACCGCAAAGGGTGAACCCGACTGGAAGGCATATATCGATGTCGACCTGTCCGAGCAGCACGCGCGCTACTACGACGAGAGCGGCAATATCGTGTGGGAGGCCAACTTTATTTCCGGCAAACCGGGCGAAGACGCCACCCCCGAGGGCGTGTGGCAAATCAACAGCAACGACGGCGGCAGCACCCTGATCGGAGCCAAGGACCCCGAGACCGGTAAGCCCAAATACGAGAGCCCGGTAAGCTATTGGATGCCGTTTGAGGGCAACATGATCGGCTTCCACGATGCCACCTGGCAAAACGACAAGAGCTTCGATAACGCCGAGTCGTACAAGTGGTGCGGCAGCCACGGTTGCATCAACCTGCGCCTGGCAGACGCCAAGGCACTTCACGACTGCATCAAAGTCGGCCTGTGCGTGGTTGTCCACTCGTAGTGCAACGCGCGCATTCCTACAACGTGGAGCTGCTGCGACCAATCTAACAGTTCCGAAAGAAACCGTTCTATGCGCCCGTCCCAACCGGTGGGCGCATATAATTATCGAGGTTCTTTCTATAAAGGAGACGCTATGCCGAATGTCCCCACGATCACCCCGGGCCCAGATGATACCGAGCACACGCCCGAAGGTGCCACCGAAACGATTCCTCTGATTACAAACGTACATGCCGACAAGCAGAGCGGACGAACGAACGATACGGCCGAGATTTCCGATGAAGAAGCGTATGCCAAGCTCAAGGCAAAACGTGCCGAACGCCGACGCAAAAAGCTGATTCGACGCGGTATTGCCGCCGGCGTCGTGGGTGCCATCGCGCTCATTGCCATTGTCGCAACCCTTGTTATCAATGCACAGCCACAGGGCGCTAGCGGTCCCGTGACCGACATGGTGACCGAGGGCACGTTTACCACAACGGTCGAGGCGAAAGGCCAGCTCAAACCCATTTCGTCCTCAGTGGTCTCCCCCTCTGTCGACGGTACGGTCGATTCGATCAACGTGCAGGCAGGCCAATCCGTCAACGAGGGCGACGTGCTTATGACCATTAAAAACGATGAGCTCGATCGCAACGTTGCCGAGGCGCAGCGTGCAGTTGCAGCCGCTCAAGAAGACCTCGCCAACGCACAGAAAGCCGCAGCTGCCGCGCAGACCACCCCAACGACGGACGTCGATGGAACTTCCGCAGCGGCTGGCGTCTCCGACGCATCAGCGGACACGAACGCCGTATCGGCCGCGCAGCGCAGCCTCGCATCGGCCCAGGCAAACCTCGATCAGGCGAACGCCAAGGCAGCCAGCCGTACGGTCACGGCCCCGAGCTCGGGAAGCATCGTGGAGCTCAACGCCAAGGTGGGCGCCACGGTAACAGGCGGCATGATCATGGGCGAAAGCGACACGAGCGGCGGCAAGCAGTGCATGCAGATCGCCGACCTGTCCAAAATGAAGGTGACCGTACAGGTGGGCGAAAAGGACATCGCCAAGATCGCCGTTGGGCAGAGCGCCAACGTCACATATCCCGCGTTTCCCGATATCGTGAGCCAGGGCACCGTCACGGCTATCGCGTCGGTGGCAAACTCCGACGCCGCCAACGGTGGCGGCGGCAGCGTAACCTTTAACGTCGATATTCTCATCGAGGCGCCCGACGCGCGCCTGAAGCCGGGCATGACGGCCGAGGTATCGGTGGTGACCGAGCAGCTCGACGACGTGGTGATGGTGCCGACGATGGCGCTCATGACCGAAGACGGCGAACACTATTACGTCAACGTCGCAACCGATGACGAGGGCAAGCAAACCCGCCGCGTCAAGGTGACCGTCTTGACGCAAAACGATAACGAAGCCGTAGTCGGCAAGACACAGGTCAAGCGCGACGACCAGGGCAACGAGATCAACCCCAACGTGCCGGTTACTAAGCTACGCGATGGTGACACCCTCGTCATGGACACCGGAGCGGACGCAAAGGCTGACGGCGGCTACAGCACGGATCCGGGCAGTATGTCTGCCGATGAGGGTATGTAATGCGTCCCGTTATCGATATCCGCAACGTGCACCGCATCTTTGAGAGCGAGGCAGGTTGCGCCCACATCCTGCACAACGTGAGCCTGGCGGTAAATCCCGGCGAATTCGTCGCTATCACTGGCCCCTCGGGCTCAGGCAAATCAACGCTCATGAACATCCTGGGCTGCCTGGATAAGCCGACGGCGGGCGACTATTACCTGCAAGGGCTCAACGTGGCCGAGCTCGATGATGACGAGCTCACCGAAGTCCGCGCCCTGAGTATTGGCTTTGTCTTTCAGAGCTTCAACCTGCTGCCGCGCCTGTCGGTTATCGAAAACGTGATGCTGCCGCTGGCCTACACCAATGTGCCCCGTAGCCAGCGCGAAATGCGCGCCGTTCACGCGCTGCAGGCTGTCACGCTGCCCGTCGACCACTGGGACCACCGCATATCCGAGCTCTCGGGCGGCCAGATGCAGCGCGTCGCAATCGCGCGCGCCCTCGTCAATGACCCGCCCATCATCCTGGCCGATGAGCCGACGGGAAACCTGGACTCCGCTACCGGAGCGCTTGTGATGGAGACCTTCCATAAGCTCCAGAAGCGCGGCAAAACCATCGTGCTTATCACACACGACCCCGGCATCGCCGCCGAGGCCGACCGTGCCGTGACCATCCGCGACGGTCGCATTCACGATGGCGCGTATATTCCACATGCACCGCGGACCCTGCGCAGCGCCGTGGATAGCCTGCCCATGATTTCCGCCTCAGCTAACCCGCCGAAAGGAGTGGTGGCATGAGCGCCCGCGATCTTATCCAGGAAGCCCTTCACTCGCTCGAGGCCAGCAAGGGGCGCAGCCTGCTCACCATCCTGGGCATCGTCATTGGCATTGCTTCGGTTATCGCCATGACTTCGCTCATCGGCGGCATCCAAAACAGCCTGGTCAACAGCCTGGGCCTCAACGCAGCTCGTATGGTGCAAATCTATTCGTCGCAAGAACCCACCGAGTCGGACATCGAGAAGCTTCAAAAACTGGTGCCGCAGATTGAGCAGATCGGCATTGTCGACAGCGCGTATACCGAGTACAAGACCGGCGATAAAAGCTATACCGTCATGGCACAGGGTGTCGATAGCAACATGCTCGACGCCGTGGGGGCCAGCAAGCTCGTTGCGGGGCGCACCTATTCCCAGGCCGAATCCCAATCAGGCTCGCGCGTGGCGCTCATCAGCCGCGGCGGCGCCGATCAGCTTTACGGCAACGAACAGGATGCGCTGGGGAAAACCATCAAGGAGTCCAACGGCGAGGTGCAGATTGTAGGCGTGATTGATGGCGGCAGCGACTCCATGGGCTCGCTCACGCTGTATATGCCACGCGAAACCATCTCCGGGCTGTTCGGCGACGAGAATCCTTCATTCCCCAGCGTGACGGCGCTCGCCGCCGAGGGCACGGACATGAATGAGCTCTGCAAGACCATCGAGTCCAAGGTGCGCGCGATGAAGGGCATCGAGGAGGAGGATGAGTACAACAGTGTATCGGCGACCTCCATGAAAAGCGCCATCGATGCACTCAACTCCTTTATGGGCGCGTTTTCGCTCATCATGGGTGCTGTCGCCAGCATCTCGCTGCTTGTCGGCGGTATCGGCATTATGAATATGATGCTTACCAACGTAACGGAGCGCATCCGCGAGATCGGCATCCGCCGCGCTCTGGGCGCAAGTCGTCGCGATATCACTGCGCAGTTTTTGGCCGAATCCTCGGCGCTGTGCGTCACCGGCGGACTGCTAGGTGTCCTGATTGGCTATCTGCTGGCCTGGGCTCTTGCGATGTTTGCCGCAGGATCAGGGGTTCTCGGCGAGCTCGGTGCCAGCGGGCAAATCACACCGAGCTTTTCAATCGCCACGGTACTGCTGGCCTTCGCCGTCTCCGTCGGCATCGGCGTAATCTTTGGCTTCTACCCCGCTCGCCGCGCAGCAAAGCTCGACCCGGTGGAGTGCCTACGCTACCAGTAAGCCACCACCAACAAGTTGCGGTGAATTAGGGACTGAATATGCTATCTAGCAGCAAAAACAGACACTATTTCACCGCAACTTATTGAAGGGCTACTTGCGCCAGTTCCGGGCGTCGTCCTCGAACTTTTGGCGGATGACGGTCTTGTACGGTTCGAGCTTGCTCGAGGCGCTCCTCCTCGCGGGCGGGAGGGAACGCAGGCGCGGCGAGCGCCTATCGCGCGAACTCCCGTAAGAGCGCGTCTTCCACTTCCCGAAGCGAAAGGGCCCCGTCTCCCTCGGCGGGACGGGTGACCACGATGCAGCGCGCTCCCACGTCGCGCGCGGCGGCAAGCTTCTCGGCCGTGCCGCCTACGGTTCCCGAGTCCTTGGTCACAAGCCACTGGGCTCCCACCTGCCGAAGCATCGCCTCGTTGAGCTCGCGGGTGAAGGGCCCCTGCATGCCGATGACGTGCGACGGCGAAAACCCCGCGTCGATGCACTTCGTTATAGCACCGGGCAGCGGGAGCACACGCACGAAGAAGCGCTCCGAGAAATCGGCGACGCGCGTATAGGGAGCAAGCTCCTTGCTCCCCGTCGTGAGAAGCGCGCGACCCGGGTTCTCGGAGAGAAAGCGCGCCGCGCAGGCGATCGACGCGACCGACACGACGCCTTTGGGCAGCTCCTCGGCCGCGCGCGCAAGGCGCAGGCATCGTACACCCACGGCGAGCGAAGCGGCTCGGATGTTGCCGCTTGCGAGCGTAGCGAAGGGGTGCGTGGCGTCGACGACGATGCGCGCGCCGGAAAGCTCGCGCTCCATGTCGGCCTCGTCGAGCCTGCTCGCATGCACCTCGATGCCCGGAAGCTCGCCCAAAAGCTCGCCTCCGTACTCGGTTGCCGCGTAGGCACGGGCGGGGATGCCCGCCCCGCTCGCCCATTCGCACAGAAGGCGGCCCTCGGTGGTGCCG
>USEF01000071.1 GCA_900553475.1 uncultured Collinsella sp.
AATCGTCAGGGACAGTTCAAAGGCCAGGATAAAGATAAGGTATGTGTCTGGGTTTACGGATTATTTACTGATGTGCCTGGTGACTATATCAAGAAGCCTATGAAAGACTGTACCGGAAAAGAAATCACAGCAGAATGGCTCTATCACCTTGGTGTTCCGGAAGATCAGATCATGGATCTGGTACCGGTGCGTCCGGAGATGGAGTTCCCGGAAGTACGGGAGTTGCACCGGCATTTTATTCTGCATATCGGTCCCACCAACAGCGGAAAATGCGTACAGCCGAGTACCACGGTATCGATACCGTGGTCGCGCAGCGGCTCAACCGTGGCACCCACCAGCGCACGCACGGCAGGCGTATCGAAGATATCCTCGTTCTCAAGCCACTGTTCCTGCAGATGTGCACCCGAGGCGAGCTCGTGTTCGACAACCTCGACAAAGCTCGAGGCAGGACAGCCGTATACATCGACGCCGGCATCCAGGTCCTGAATGGCGCGCGTGTAGGCGCCCGAGCGAATGGTGAGGTTGGTGGCGAGCACGCCCACGCGACGCGAGCGGGTGCTGTTGATTGCCGCACGGGCACCCGGCGCGATCACGCCGATCACGGGAACGTCGAGCACCTGCTGGGCCAGACGCAAGGCCGCAGCGGTCGCCGTGTTGCAGGCGATGACCATAATCTTGACGTCGTGCTTCGAAAGCCAACGACCCGCCTGCAACGCAAACGAGCGCACCTCATCCTCGGTACGGGTGCCGTAGGGGCAGCGCTTGGTGTCGCCAAAGTAGTAGACGGACTCGTGCGGCAGCGCCGTCGCGATGGCGCGCGCAACCGTCAGACCGCCCAAACCAGAATCGAACACGCCAATCGGGCGCGTGTCGCCTGCCGGATTCTCGATATCGGACATTACCTCACCAGTCTCTCTCGAAAAGACATGTCCAAGTGCGGCGGCGGCGCACTACGAACGCGCCGCGACCAGCAGCTCTGCCGTCGCCGCCCAACCGTCGACAATTTTGCCTCGCGTAACGAAAGCATTCTCGCAAGCAGCCAGGAACTCGGGCGCGCCGGCGCTCGTCAGGCCATTCTCGACCAAGCAGAACGTGCCCACGTGATCGGCCATGTAGAAGTCGGACTCGGAGTCGCCGAGCGCGAGTGTCTCCTCGCGCTCGATCCCCAGGTGCTCGCAGAAGCGCGCAATGGCGACGCCTTTGTTGAGGCCCGCGGGGTTGATATTGAATGCGCGACCGTCCTCGACGCGATCGAGCTCGAGCGTCGTCGGCTTGGACAGATGCGTCAGATGGCCGTTGCAAGCCCAGATCAGACCGCAGCCGGCCTCGTCCAGGATGGCCTGAACCTCATCGTCGGGCACATCGCCGCGCATGCCGACGGTGACCTCACGGTACTTGTAGCCGGTCGACATGTCGTTGTGATACTCGATCTTGTGCGGCCAGCGGGCGAGGATCTTCTCGCACACGCCGGTCTGCTCGATCACCTGGTGCGGCGTGAGGCCGCAAGAGGGGTCGTAGGGCATGTCGCCGGTCAGATACTCCCAATCGTTGGCTTTGAGGTCGTACATGACCAGGCCGCCCATCTCGCCGATGTAGGAGTTGAGGCCGAGCACGCGCGCGTCCTCGTGGATCATGGTACGGTTGCGGCCCGAGGTGGGAACCACCTGAATACCAGCGCGAGCGAGCGCCACGACGGCCTCGACGAGTTTGGTCGAGGGGTTGCCGTCGTTGTCGCGTAGCACGCACGAGCCGGGTGCAAGCATCGTGGCATCCAGATCGGTAAAGACGTACTTGACCGTGGCCAAGCGCTCGCGCATCTCGCCCGAAAGCTCGGCAACGGTCGGCAGGGTATTGTGGGACATGGTTACTCCGTTTACGTAGAAGGGTTTGGACTTGGACGGCATGTTTTGATTGAGGGAACACGCTTATGGCGACAGCGCACTCAGGGCGCCGCCGCCATCATGGTTCATTAGTCAAACTGGGTAACATCGATCAGGCGATTGGCCAACGAAAGGTCGCTCTCGATGGGCACGAACTCGTCGCCCACGTGCATGAGCTCCTCGTCACCCTTTGCCAGCAGCAAGACAATGGTGGGAGCATCGGGGTTGACGTACTCCTCGCGCGCCGCCTTGAACGCCGCATGCACAGCGGCTTCGCGGTCGAGGATGATCTTGTTCGGCGTATCGTCGGGAACATGCTCGGCAAGCTCGCGACAGACCTTCATCGGGTCCTCGTGAGCTGGATCCTCGTTGGCAAAGATCATCAGGTCGGAATACGGTGCGGCCTCGCGCGGAAGCTGCTCGCGGCGCTCCTGCGCCTTGCCGCCGGCAGCGCCAAACAGCGCAATGACGGGGCTAGCGGGAAACGCGCGCTTCACCGACGAGAAAAGCGAACGGAACGAAAGCTGGTTGTGCGCATAGTCGACAACGCAAATCACGCGGCCGTCCTTCGACTCCACGACCTCCATACGGCCCGGCACACGCAGTTTGGAGAGGCCCTTCTTGATAGCCTCGATACCGATGCCGATCTCGCGCGCAGCGGCGATAGCGACCAGCGCGTTTTCCACGTTAAAGTCGCCCGCGATGCCCAGCAGGACCTTCTCCCCCGTCTCGGACTCGTCGGCACACAGGCCATGCAAGTTGAACTCGATGCTAAAGCCGACCATGCGTACGTCGCTTGCCCACAGGCTCGCCTCGGGATGCTCGACGCCAACGGTCACCAAGCGATCGGCCGTCGACGCTGCCTCTAGCACACGGTCAACCTCTTCGGTGCCTAGATTCACCACGGCGGTCTTTGCCTGGTCAAAGATCCTGAGTTTGCTCTCAAAATAATCCTCAAACGTGGGGTGTTCGATCGGCGAGATGTGGTCGCGGCCGATGTTGAGGAAGCACGCCACGTCAAACGGCAGATTCTCGACGCGTTGGTACTTGAGCGCCTGGCTCGAGACCTCCATGACCATGGACTGGCGACCGGACGTGCGGCAGTTGGCGATATGGCGCCAGACCTCGGGGGCCTCGGGCGTAGTATTGGTGCTCTCGTAGCACTCGATACCATCGTCGGTGTTCACCGAGCCGATCATGCCGCAGGACTCGCCTGCCGCCTTGATGATGGACTGGAGCATAAAAGCGGCCGTGGTCTTTCCCTTGGTACCGGTGATGCCCACGATCTTAACGTCGTGGTCGGGGCGGTTGTAGACCTCCGGCGGCAGCAGGGCCATGGCCGTGCGCACGCTATCAACAACCAGCATCGCAGCACCGCTCTCCTGCGCCAGCGGCTCCAGAGACTCGACCAGCGACTCCTCGCACACAAATGCGACGGCGCCCGCATCGAGCGCCATGCTCAAAAACGCGGGCTTAAAGGCAGCACCTTTGCAAAAGAATACGTCACCTGCCGAGACCGCGCGCGAATCAAACGAGCAGCCGGTCACGGCACGCTCGTCAACCTGCTCTGATGCGCGCAGCTCGCCGCACACATCGAGAAGCTTGGCAAGCGTATCGACCGTGGTCACGGTCGCGGAATCCGAATGGTGCATCTTTCACCTTTCTCAGCCATTTGGCAGGGACGGTTTTATAGTAACTGAAACGCACCCACGCAAAAACGGCTCCCCGGGGAGCCGTTACGCGCAGGCGTTCGTAAGCCGAGGCTAGGCAGCCTGAACAGCGGGCTGGTCCTCGTCGATAAAGAAGCGCTTGTACCACACCAGGAACACGAGCGGCGTATAGATCTTGCGCTGGAAATCGCCCTTGCCCGCAAAGTGCAGATCGAGCAGGTGCATGAGCTCGTCGGTATCGAAGAACTCGCTTGCCCACGGCGCGGTGAAGTACTCCTTGACATAGTCGTACCACTTTTGCTCGCGCAGCCAGTAGACAATCGGCACCGGGAAGCCCACCTTGGGACGGGTGGCCCACTCATCGGGCAGCGACTTGTTGGCAGCGTGGCGGAGTACCTGTTTGTTGCCGTTCTCGTTGATGCGGTAGCGGTCGGGAATGTGCTCGGCGAACTCCATGACTTTGCGGTCCAGGAAGGGCACGCGCAGCTCCAGCGAGTGCGCCATGCACATCTTGTCGGCCTTGAGCAGAATGTCGCCCGGGAGCCACATGTTCATGTCCAAGTACTGCTTCTTGACCAGCTCGGGCTGACCCTTCACGCGCGCGTAGATGGGTGCAGCGAGCTCAAAGGCGCCGTCGCCGGTGTTGTACTCGGGCTTGAGCACGCCGTCGACCTCGCGCTCCGGCCATACCAGAGCCTGTCCCAGGAACGACTTCTCGGGAATCTCGGCACCCTTGACTAGGAAGTTATGTCCCTTGAAGTACGGCATATGCAGCGCCAGGTTACCGAGCGCGCGACGGATGGGCAGCGGCACCATCTTTTTGTACTTGCGCACCGGGACCGTATCCTCGTAGTAGGCGTAGCCGCCAAAGAGTTCGTCGGCGCCTTCGCCCGAAAGCACCACGGTGACGTCCTTGCGGGCCATCTCGGCCAAGAACCACAGCGGCACGGAAGACAGGTTGGACTGCGGCTCGTCCATGTGATACTGGATGTCCTCGAGCGCACCGAAGAACTCGTCGGCGGTAATCATCTTGCGAACGTTTTCGACGCCGAGCTTATCGGAAAGCTCCTTGGCGTAGTTGGTCTCGTTGAAGTTCTTGTAGTCAAAGCCCACCGAGAAGGTCTTGTCGGGCATGAGGCAAGCGGCGATGTAGCTAGAGTCGACGCCACCGGAGAGGAACGACGCGACCTTGACGTCGGCGATGCGATGGGCCTCGACGCTCTCGTGCACGACCTCGTCCAGCTCGTCGACGTACTCCTCGAACGGCTTCTCGACGGCAGAGTAATCGCAATCCCAGTAGCGCTCGATGTTCATCTTGCCGGTCGGGATATCGACGGTAAAGTAGTGCGCCGGCGGCAGCTTGTAGACACCCTCGAAGAAGGTCTCCTCGGTTGCCGAATACTGCAGCGTCATGTACGGACGCAGGGCCTTTTTGTTGACCGCCTTGTGGAAGTGCGGGTAGTCCAGGAAGCTCTTGATCTCGGAACCAAAGAGCACGCCCGGAGCGCCGTCGCCCGCATCGGCCATGGGATAGTAGTAGAGCGGCTTGATGCCAAAGATGTCGCGGGCGCCAAAAAGCTTGTTCTTCTTTTTGTCCCAGATGACGAAGGCGTACATACCGCGCAGACGATCGAGTACGGCCTCGCCCCACTCCTCGTAGCCGTGTAGGAGGCTCTCGGTGTCGGCGCCGCAGTGGAACTTGTAGCCCTTGGCCTCGAGCTCGGAACGGAGTTCTTGGAAGTTGTAGATCTCGCCGTTGAAGACAATGACGACGCTACCGTCCTCGTTGGCCATAGGTTGGGCGCCAGCCTCGGTCAGGTCGAGGATCGACAGGCGGCGGAAGCCGAGGGCAACGCGGCCGTCGATAAACTGACCGCCCATGTCGGGACCGCGATGGACGATGCGGTCCATCATCTTGGTGAGCACCTCGGATTGGTTATCCGTCCCACCGACAAAACCGACAAAACCGCACATATACTATCCCCTCTGCTGTTGCTGGGCATCAAATCGAATCAGTAGCTTTTGAGTATACCCGAGGGCGTAAAGAGGGGCGGAATGTTCAGGCAATCTCAACTGAATCAGCTCCGCTGTGACACGCACGAGTTACCTTTAATGGATATGAGGTGAATGAGGCGATTGTTTTGCTATACTCTCTCCGCACGGGCGATTGGCGCAACGGTTAGCGCAGGTGCTTTACACGCACAAGGCTGGGGGTTCGAATCCCTCATCGCCCACCACCGAATTGGAAACGGTCCTCGCAAGGGGACCGTTTTTGTTTGGGCCCAGCGCATGGGATTCGAACCCGCCAGCACGTCTGTCACAAAGGCCGTGGCCAAAAAATGGCAAAAATGAGTACTGCTACTTTGTTTGCAACATATAAAAAGATAGTATTTGCTTAAGTTACGCAACATATGTCCATTATAAGGACTAACAGTTGGATCAAAATCGTGCATTCATCGCCATTTCGACTTGCCATCTGGCCTTATTAGTCCAAAATTGCTGCTACCAAATCGGTAGCAGTACTCATATTTAATGTTTTTTGACCAGCGGGTCTCCCTGCCTTAGCAAATCTAAGGCAAAACGGGCTCCAGACCGCTGAATCATGCCACATAGGGCACGCCCGCAGTCCGGAACCCGGTCCAAATTGAGTTATTGCGCTGCGTTAGACCAAGACACCCGACAGGATCTCGATCAGACTGTCCACGTCGGCTTCCTCGCAGACGAGCGGCGGCAAGAAACGCAGCGTATGAGCACCCGTAGCGTTAATCACGGCACCGGCGGCCAGCGCGCGGGCAACAATATCATGTGCGTCGCCCGCGGCATCATCCAAATCACAGCCGAGCATCAGGCCACGGCCACGCACCTCTACCACATGCGGAAGCTTAGCCAGCGCCTGCTCCATATAGGCACCCACCTTGGCAGCATGCTCGGCATAATCGCCGCGCACAAGCGCGGAGAGCGTCGCGGCACACGCCGCGACGGCCAAGCAGCTACCGCCAAAGGTCGAGCCGTGGTCGCCCGGCTTAAACACGTCGGCAATCTCCTTCTTTGCCACGACGGCACCCATGGGTACGCCGTCGGCAATGCCCTTGGCAAGACTCATAATGTCGGGCTCCACGCCATAGGTCTGGAACGCAAACGGCTTACCCGTGCGGAAGATACCGCACTGGACCTCGTCGGCGATAAGCACGGCGCCCACTTCGTGTGCTAGGTCGCGCGCTGCCGCCATAAACTCCTCGGTCATGGGGTGCACGCCACTCTCACCCTGGATCGGTTCGAGCATCACGGCACAAATTTCGCTCCCCAGCTGCTTAAAGATCGCACGCAGCTCATCGACATCGTTGGGCGTGCAGGCCACAAAGCCACCCGGCAGCGGACGGAAACTATCCTGCAGCCAATCCTGCATGGTGGCGGCAATGGTCTCGAGCGTACGGCCGTGAAAACCGCCGCGCATGCACACGATGGTGTTACCGCCGTTACCGGCACGCTTGGCGTACAGGCGCGCGAGCTTCATCGAGCCCTCGTTGGCCTCGGCGCCGGAGTTAGCAAAGAACGTCTCCCACACCTGCTCGCCCGCAGCCGGGGCACCAAGAGCAGCTGCCGTGGTCTCATCACCGGCGGCAATGGCATCGGCAAGCACGCGCGCACCATCTACGTCGTCGTTAGCAAGCTTGGACAGCAGCGCCGCGACCTGTCCACGCTGCTCGATGTAGAAGTAATTGGAGACATGCATGAGCTTTTTGGTCTGTGCCTCGAGCGCCGAGAGCACAGCCAGGTTGCCATGACCTAGGCTGCACACGCCGATGCCGGCAAGAAAGTCGAGGTACTCACGGCCATCGTCGCCGGTGAGCTTCATGCCGTGACCCTCGACAAACTCGACCGGAGAGCGGCCAAAGGTATGCATAACGTAATGGGATTCAAGCGATTGCTGAGCTGCAAGTGACATGGGATGCCTTTCGTTGAGCGCCGGACGGCGCAGACCTATGGGTGCAGGAATGGGGCGGCTGCGGGTCAGCTAGACCGTCTGAAGTTTCTCGACCTCGTCAAGGTTTTCGGTCAGACGCGCAGCAAACGTCGAAAGCGGATGCGGATGCGTATCGAACTCGTAAGCCGTCTCGGTGGAATGGATCACGGTGCCGACGCCGGCATCGGTTAGCAGCTCCAGGAGCAGCGAATGCGGCGTAGTACCGTTAATGATGTGGGCTCGGAACACGCCAGCGGTAAGCGCATCGACAGCCGCACGCAGCTTGGGAATCATGCCCTTATCGACCTCGTCGCCGTAGAGCATTTCGTTAACCTCGTCGAGTGTTAGGTTGGAGATAAGCGAGTCCTTGTCGCTAAAGTCCTTGTACAGGCCATCGACATCGGTCAAAAAGATCGCCTTATGCGCGTGGAGCGCCGCGGCAACGGCACCGGCGGCGGTA
>USEF01000072.1 GCA_900553475.1 uncultured Collinsella sp.
CGCCCCGGTGACGGCGGCGGCAAGCGCAAGTAACATACGCATCGCCCGCTAGAGCGAGGTGAACCAAGGGCCCCGAGCAACTACGTTCGGGGCCCTTTTTGTTTGCCGTATCCGATTGCTAGTTCAAATGTGATTTCCTTGGGAATGCATCTAGAGGATGCCGTGGGCCTGTTTCCTGCCATGCGGCAATGGGTCCCATGGGGTGCGCCGTGCATTTTTTGGAGTATTCTGCAGTTCGAGTTGTCTGCATATGATTCGACGTCGCCAACGGTGGCCTTCTGATATCCCTGGCGAGCGTTCTGAGTCAGATTTCGCCGTTTTCCGGAGCAGGGGCGCGTCATTCTCGCCATGTCGGGACTTAGAATGATACGGCGCCCTACAGTTTTGCCCACCCGCGGCGGTGCTGGCGTGGTTACGTTGCAGAATACTCCGTTTTTTGCACGGGCCAGGATGGGGTACCTCAGGAGAACACAGCGGTATCCCGTAAATATATACAATCTGTACCGGGAATTATGCAAATCGAAAAGGCGGGCAGTATGGGTTGGTGTATCGGGCTGCCTGGCGCACCAAAACGGGGAGCTCCCCCATGCGCCGTATACTCTGTCTGAATGTGAAAACGGCTTGACGCGTTGCCAGGCGTAGGGGGAGGGTGCCTCGATGAGCGTATTCGAAATTGTGTTTAGTCCGATGGGTGGAACGCAGAAGGTGTCTGGCCTTGTGGCCGGGGCACTGGGCAAGAATACCGTTACCGTCGATCTGACCGATAGCGGGCTAGATTTCAGCGCTGTCTCGATGACTGAGGACGACGTGGACGTAATCTCTGTGCCAGCGTATGCCGGTAGAATCCCGGCTGTGGTGGCTGACCGGTTGGGCATGGTACGCGGCAACGGGGCTCGGGCTGTTTTGGTTTGTGTATACGGAAACCGCGCGTTTGAGGACACGCTCGTAGAGCTGGAGGACGTTGCGAAGCATGCGGGATTCCGGGTGATCGCGGCAGTTGCAGCCATTGCAGAACATTCCATTGCGCGACAGTTTGCTGCCGGTCGTCCGGATGCGCAGGATGCGGCGCAGCTCGCAGAGTTTGCGCAGCAAATTCAGCAAAAGCTGTTGGCTGAGGATACATCCGAGCCCTCTATTCCCGGTAATCGTCCTTATAAACAAGCCGGAGGTCACCGCATGGCACCCGAGGCAACAGAGGATTGCGTCTCCTGCGGTGCATGCGCCGCGGCGTGCCCCGTTTGTGCTATCGACAAGGGTGACCCCAAGCGAGCAGCTGGCGAGGCGTGCATCTCCTGCATGCGCTGCATTGCCGTATGTCCGCGAGGCGCTCGTAAGCTTGATCCCAACAAGCTATCCGCTGTTTCCCAGATGCTGAGCAAGGTTTGCGTCGTGCGGAAGGAATGCGAGCTCTTTATCTAGCGCATACGAAATTGGTGCAATGGGACCAGGTTAATCTGCACCAACCTGGTGCAAACAAACCTGTCCCCAATGCACCAGAGTGCAAACAAACCTGTCCCCAATGCACCAGAGTGAGGAGTGTCCCCGAGTGCCGGCAGAAAAGGAACGTCCCTAAGTGCCGCTTAAATACCGTTTATCGATGAAAAAATACCGTTCACCGGTCATAATGATTATTCTGGCTTTGTTGTTACCTACAATAGCCCCCGTAAAAAGAAATGCGGAAGGTTACCGAGTCCCCTCGGACGTGGGCCTAACCAAAGTCTTTGATCGCGAGCGCCTCAATGGGCGCATTCGATTGATTTTGGTTGGGCTATATTTATGAAGGGACATGCCACCATGGGTTTCTTTTCTCGCCTGATGGGCGGTTCGGATAAGCAGACGACTGCGGCTTCCAAGTTCGAAATCCTCGCTCCCGTTTCCGGCGAGCTTGTTCATCTAGAAAATACCAATGACCCCGCTTTTAGCAGCCGTGCGGTGGGCGATGGCGTTGCCGTGGTTCCCCAAGAGGGAACAGTGTGCGCTCCTGTTTCCGGCACCGTCGCGGCGCTGTTTCCGACTGAGCACGCGCTGGGCATCATGTCCGACGACAGCTCTGCTCAGGTGATGCTGCATATCGGAATCGACACTGTTAAGCTTGAGGGCAAGGGCTTCCATGCGCTTGTTGCCCAGGGTGATCATGTCGACGCGGGCCAGCCCCTCGTCGAGGTCGATTTCGACGCGGTCCGCGCCGCCGGCTTCGATCCCACGGTCTTCGTTATCGTGTGCGAGCGTTCGGAGAACTCGACTCTTCGTGAGCATGC
The DNA here is from genome assembly GCA_900553475.1 of uncultured Collinsella sp. Taxonomy (GTDB): domain Bacteria; phylum Actinomycetota; class Coriobacteriia; order Coriobacteriales; family Coriobacteriaceae; genus Collinsella. The sequence continues at coordinate 2,259 of USEF01000072.1, forward strand.
TTCCGGCCCTGTTGCTGTTAAAGAGCCTGTCGTCTGGCTTTCCGAGTAAATTCTTGTGGTGGGTACCGTGGTTATCAAGCGAGTTTTTAACAACAACGTCGCAATGGTCACTTCGGACGATGGCTCCGAGCTCATCGTCATCGGTCGAGGCCTCTGCTTTGGCCGTCATGCCGGCGATGCCATCGACGAGACGTCGATCGAAAAGACCTACGCGTTGCAGGAGGGAACTTCTCAGGATTCGCGTACGATTGACCGCTTGGCACATCTTTTGGAGTCCATCCCCACCGTCAACCTCGTGATTTCCGAGGAAATCGTTCAGATGCTTCGTCGAGAACTCAATGTCGACATCAACGATAAGATTCTCATCGCTCTCGCAGACCATATCAGCCTTGCTTTGGAGCGCGAGCGCAAGGGCGTCCCCTGTGAGAATCCGTTGCTGCTCGAGATCCAGCAGTTCTATCGCAAGGAGTATGCGCTTGCGGGCCGTGCGCTGCAGATTATCAAGGAGTACATGGGCATCCAGATGAGCGAGGAGGAGCAGGGTTTCATTACCTTGCATATCGTCAACGCCACCATGCCGCAGCGCTCTGACCGCCTGATTGTTTCGGTCCAGCTTGTTCGCGACGTGCTCGCGATTGTTTCCAAGCGCTATGCTACGACCCTCGATGACACCTCGCTGCCTTACGAACGTTTCGTTCGTCACCTGCAGTTTTTCGCACAGCGAGCGCTCGATCCTACGGCTGGACAAATCAACGGAGACGCGCTGTTCCGAATCGATGAAACGGCGTATCCGTGCGCATTTTCGTGCGCGGACGCCATAGCCGCCCACTTGTCGTCTACCTATAACGTTGTCGTTACCGATGCCGAGAAGAGCTATCTCGCATATCACATTGTTAACCTGCTTGGAGAACCTGGTCTCTAGGCATAACGTGCCCACACATCGATTGATATAAGGCAAGGCTCACGGTCTTGTCCAGGGCACATCTGTCTTAATTTGCGGAAAAGGAAGGGGAGTACCGCTATGACCGCAAAAAAGAAGTTCAATTTCAAAGCGCCGTTGGAGGTGTTCGCGAAGTCGATCGTCCAGCCGATGATGTATCTCTCGGTTGCCGGCATCCTGCTCATTGTGGGCATCATTCTGACCAACAAGACCATTTGCGCTTTGGTCCCCGTACTGGGCTCCGGTCCGTTCCAGCTTGTGGGCGCCGTTGTCTACCAGTCGCTGATGTTTATCATCAACAACCTCTCGATTCTGTTCTGCGTGGGTATCGCCGGCGCCATGGCAAAGAAGAACAAGGGCCATGCTTCGCTGATTGCCCTGATGTCGTTCTTCCTGTTCCTGCAGGCTAACAACATCGTGCTCAACGCCACCGGCTCTCTTGCCGATGCGAGCGGCATGCTCGGTCTTACCGGAACCGGCCAGGCCACCGTTATGGGCATTCAGGTGCTCGATACCGGCGTGTTCGGCGGCATCATTCTCGGTTGCATCACCGGTACCGTGTTCAACAAGTACTCGAACAAGCAGTTCCCCATTGCCCTTTCGATGTTCTCGGGCGTTCGCTTCCCGTTCCTGATCATGATCATCATTTCCTGGATCATGGGCGCTGGCTTCTGCATCGTTTGGCCTCCGGTTCAGGGCGCCATCTCCTCCGTTGCCGGCATCATTAAGGAGTCGGGCAACATCGGTCTGTTTATCTACGGCATGCTCAACAAGCTGCTCGTTCCCACCGGTCTGCACCACCTCATCTACACCCCGTTCCAGTTCTCCGATGTGGGTGGCACCCTGACGCTGGGCGATCAGGTTATCGCCGGCGCCTACCCCATCCGTGTTGCCGAGATGGCAATGACGGGCCAGCCCTTCTCCGATAGCACCTACTTCAACAGCTACACCTTCAACAACCTGTGGCCCTACATCGGCATCGGTCTCGCCTTTATCTTCACCGCTTACAAGGGGAACAAGGATAAGACCAAGGCCGTTATCATCCCGCTGATCATCACCGCCGTGCTCTCCTGCGTGACCGAGCCCATGGACTTCCTCTTTGTCTTTGCCGCTCCCGTGCTCTTTGTCGTTCACTCGGTTCTTTCCGGTATCTTCCTGGTCCTGCTCAAGGTTCTCTCCGTGCCCGCTTCGACTGCAGGCGGCATCATCAACATCGTGGTTTCCAACCTGGTCCTCGGTGTCGACAAGACCAACTGGCCGGTTATGCTGGTGCTTGGAGTCGTCAACGCCGCTCTGTACTTCTTCCTCTTCACCTTCCTTATTAAGAAGCTCAACCTCCACACGCCTGGTCGCGAGGAAGAGTCCGAGCTCGCCGAGTCCGTTGCCGAGGGCGAGGCCGCCGCGTCTGTCGCGGTGAAGCAGGGCGCCGTTGCCGCGGCTCCCGCAGAGGGCGTCGATGCAGGTATTGCCGACCTGGTCGCAGGTCTTGGCGGCAAGGACAACATCGAGGAGCTCGAGAACTGCTTTACGCGTCTCCGCGTGAACGTTAAGAACCCGGACCTCATCAATGAGGACCTCATCAACCACGTGCCCAACAGCGGCATCAACCGCAACGGCAATAATATCCAGATCATCTTTGGCATGAAGGTCGCCGAGATGCGCGACAAGGTCGAAAACGCAATTGAGAAGGAGCAGTAAACAATGATCATTACTCTGTGTGGTGGCGGATCCACCTTTACCCCCGGCATCGTCAAGTCCATCGCCCTGCGCAAGGACGAGCTCGACGTTGACGAGATTCGTCTGTACGACATCAACGAGGAGCGCCAGCGCAAGGTCGGCGTGCTCGTGGACTGGATTTTGCACGAGGACCTCGGCCTGGACATCAAGCTCACGGTGACCACCGACAAAAAGACGGCTTTTACCGACGCGAGCTTCGTGTTTGCCCAGATGCGCGTGGGCGGCTACGCCATGCGCGAGCAGGACGAGAAGATTCCGCTGCGTCACGGCTGCGTGGGCCAGGAGACTTGCGGTTGCGGCGGCCTTGCCTACGGCATGCGCACCATCTTCCCCATGGTCGAGCTGATCGATGACGTTGAGAAGTACGCCAAGAAGGATTACTGGATTCTCAACTACTCCAACCCTGCTGCCATCGTCTCCGAGGGCTGCCGTGTGCTGCGTCCCAACGCTCGCATCATCAACATCTGCGACATGCCGATCGCGATCATCGACGTGGTTTGCGCCGCGCTCGATATCGACAAGAAGGATGTCGAGTACGATTACTTTGGCCTCAACCACTTTGGTTGGTTCACCTCGATCCGCCACAAGGGCGAGGAGGTGCTCCCGCAGCTGCGCGAGTACATCAAGGAGCACCAGATCCTGCTGCCCGACTCTTACCTCAAGGGCATGGGCTCGCTCATGGCAAAGAAGCCCGAGGAGGCCGTCGACGAGCACCCCGAGCAGAACCGCCACACCAAGGGCAGCTGGTACTACGTCTGGAAGGGCGAGTACGAGATCATGGAGTGCTTCCCGGAGTACCTGCCCAACACGTATCTGAACTACTACCTGCAGCAGAAGGAGTTCGTCGAGCACTCCAACCCCGAGCGCACCCGTGCTAACGAGGTTGAGGAGACGCGTGAGAAGAACCTCTTTGATGGTATCGACCATTACGAGAAGACGGGCGAGATCGACGAGAGCACGTTCTATGCGGGCAGCCACGGCGACTGGATTGCCGATCTGGCTATCGCTCTGAAGAACGACACCAAGCAGCGCTTCCTGGTCATTTGCGAGAACAAGGGCGCCATCCCCAACATGCCCTACGACGCTATGGTCGAGCTGCCTGCCTACATTGGCAAGAACGGCCCCGAGGTCATCAGCCGCGACAACATTCCGCTGTTCCAGCAGGGCCTCATGATGCAGCAGCTGAACTCCGAGAAGCTCATTGTCGAGGCTACGATCGAGGGTTCGTACGAGAAGGCGCTTAAGGCCTTTACGCTCAACAAGACCGTGCCGTCGATGAAGGTCGCCAAGGAGGTTCTCGACGACATGATCGAGGCCAACAAGGGTTACTGGCCCGAGCTTAAGTAAAAGCAACAGGGTCGCTGGCCGCATGCCTGAAGCAATGCCCCGCCCACGTGATTGCGTGGGCGGGGCATTGTCGTTTGGTAACGCGTTTTATCAAATATGGCATTTATCTGCGGTAATGTTCTATTTCACCGCTGAGGGTGACATTTCATGCCGCCTGCCGAACTGCGTGGAGACCTAACAACTTTTTAGGTCAGTGTTGTGCGTGTAGCAATTTCGCCCGGCCTCGCCTCCGGGCTGCCATGTGAGAGGGGATCTTATGGCTCGACTGCATGTAATGGAACGCAGCCACGCTCAGGCCGTCATGGACGACCTGCACGATGCGCTCGGACGTCGTCTGGCGGTGAGCTCGCTCGCCCCGTGTCCCGTGGAGTTTACGGCAGCGCTCGTCAACCTGTGCTCCACCCAGAGCTGCGGCAAGTGCACGCCCTGCCGCGTGGGCCTAAGCGCGCTGAGCGACCTGCTCGCCGATGTGCTCGAAGGGCGCGCCGATGAGTCCACACTCAACCTGATTGAGCGCACGGCCCGCACCATCTACCTTTCGAGCGATTGCGCCATCGGCTACGAGGCCGGCGCCATGGCGCTCACGGCCATTCGCGGCTTCCGCGACGATTTTGAGCATCACATTCGCGAGCACTCCTGCGGCTTTGATCGTGAGGCCCGCGTCCCGTGTGTCTCGGGCTGTCCGGCGCACGTCGACATTCCCGGTTACATTTCGCTCGTCGAGGCCGGCCGCTATGCCGATGCCGTCAAGGTCATCCGCAAGAATAACCCGCTGCCGCTCGTTTGCGGCCTGGTGTGCGAGCATCCCTGCGAGATGCATTGCCGCCGTGGCATGGTCGACGACCCCATGAACATCCTCGCCCTCAAGCGTTTTGCCGTTGAGCACAGTGACCTCAACGACCACAAGCCGCATGTAGTGGACAACACCGGTAAGCGCGTCTCCGTGATCGGCGGCGGCCCGGCTGGCCTTTCCTGTGCCTACTACCTGGCCGTGATGGGCCACAAGGTGACCATTTTTGAGCAGCGCCACCACTTGGGCGGCATGCTGCGCTACGGCATCCCCAGCTACCGCCTGCCGCGCGAGCGCCTGCAGGCCGAGATCGACTGGATCTTGAGCGCCGGCATCGACGTTGAGCTCGATCACTCCGTCAACGGCGAGGAGCTTGTCCGCCTGCGCGACGAGTTCGATGCCGTCTATCTGGCCATCGGTGCCCATAGCGACAAGAAGCTCGGCCTTCCGGGCGAAGAGGCTCCCGGCGTGGAGTCGGCCGTCAAGATGCTGCGTGCCATTGGCGACGACGAGCTGCCCGACCTGAGCGGCCAGCGCGTGTGCGTCATCGGCGGCGGCAACGTGGCCATGGACGTGGCTCGCTCTGCCGTGCGCTGCGGTGCCGAAAAGGTGAGCATTGTCTACCGCCGCCGCATCTGCGATATGACGGCCCAGGACGCCGAGATTGCCAGCGCCCAGGCCGAGGGCTGCGAGGTTCTGGAGCTCACGGCGCCGCTCGCCATCGAGACGGGCGAAGATGGTCGCGTGAGCGGCCTGCGCGTGCAACCGCAGATTATCGGCGAGCCCCGTCGCGGTCGTCCGGCCCCGCGTGCCGCCGCCACGCCCGAGCGCGTCATCCC
>USEF01000073.1 GCA_900553475.1 uncultured Collinsella sp.
CTTCGTTAAACGGGCGCTAGGGCGTCACCCTTACACCAACATTTTCGACGCGATCGCAGAGGCCCCTTGGCCTTTAGTTTGATACAAGTTCCGCACGAGCCGGAAAGCACTTAATGTGCTTTCCGAGCGAGCCCAGGACCTGACCGAGCGAAAAGTTAACCCGTGCCGCCCGGCCAGGCCCAACGAGCCACGTTAACGAGCCGCCAAGATGGCGTCGATGAGCGTCAGTACGCCCCCGTCGTTGTTGCTAGGAATGCGCCACTTGGCGTGCGCGTTCATATGCTCCTCGGCGTTGTCCACGATAAAGCTGTGACCGACGCGCTCCAGCATGGGGATGTCGTTGTAGGTATCACCCACGGCGGCAGCATCGGCAATATCGATGCCCAGGTGCTCGCACAGGTGCGCGACGCCGGCGCCCTTGTCGACGCCCAGGTTCATAAAGTCGATCCACTCGCGCCCGGCGTTGGTGACGTAGAGCTTGTCCGAGAACTCGGGGCTATAGGTCTCGCGGAAAGCGGGCTCGGCGTCGTAGCCGGGGAAGAAGACCGAAATCTTGTTGGACTCGAAATCAATGCCCTCAAAGCTGTCGACGTAGTTGATTGTGTTGTAGTAGACGCTGATCTCGTCGTGGTATTGATGGTCGCGGGCAAGCACGTAGAACTCGTCGAAGCAGCACAGGACGGGGACAGCGCGAGGATCCTCCGAGGCACGGTTCAAGACCTGCTGATACAGCTCCACGTCAATATTGCTCTTATAGATATAGCTGCCGCGATAGATCACGCACGCTCCGTTGTCGGGACAAAAGGCGAGGCGGTTCTTGATGCCCTCGAACATCTCCTCGAGCTTGGGGGCGGGACGTCCGCTGGCGGGGCAGAATACGATGCCGGCGTCGGCGAGCTTGTCCAGGCGCTCATCAAGACCCTGGGGCAGCACACGCTCGTCGGTCAGCAGCGTCTTGTCCATATCGACGGCGAGAATCTTAATGTTGCCGATGTTGGCGTCCGATTCGTAAGTTTGCATAAAAAAGCGCCTTTCGTTTCGAGATCGTTTCAGACGTTATAACCATCAACTAGTAGTCGAGCGTATTTTCGCAGGAATGGTGCGTATTTGCACTGCAATTCACAAACTAATGAAAAAACTTTTCAGAAATTTGAATTTGTCGCTTGTGCAGCGTGCACTTTATCGTAATATAGCGAACATCGAAAACGGAGACGGCAAAAGAGCCGTTTACCGAGGAAAAGGTACCGTTTGCGATATTTGAATTGCGCCCGGCGATACGTGAGAGGAGAGGCAGATGCAGTTCGTAAAGATCATCACCACTGCAGACAATGCCATCCGACGCCAGCGCGCAATTTCCCGACGACGATAACAATCGTCTCTGTCCGCATGGGGCGAATTGCCTCAACAGAGTCATTTTGAGGTCGTTGGGTTTTAGCACGACATTGCTGCATGTTTCTAGGGCATGTATGTGCTGATTTTTGCTATTTAACCTGATATTGCACGGTATATGACCTTGAAATGACTTGCAACTGACCGATGTTCTAACTAGCTACCAAGGGCGAAAGGAAACAGCCATGAGCAAGGAAAAAGTCGTTCTCGCATATTCCGGTGGTCTTGATACATCCGTATGTGTCAAGTGGCTCCAGGACGAGAAGAATCTCGATGTCGTTTGCGTCTGCGGCAACGTGGGCCAGGAAGAGACCGGACTGGATGCCAAGAAGCAGAAGGCGCTCGACCTGGGCGTTCTCGATTGCCAGGTACTCGACCTGCGCGACGAGTTCTCCGATGAGTTCCTGACTAAGGCCATCGCCGCAAACTCCATGTACGAGAACAAGTATCCGCTGCTCTCCGCTCTTTCCCGCCCGCTGCTCGCCAAGAAGCTTGTCGAGGTCGCTCACGAGTTTGGCGCGACCTACGTCGCCCACGGCTGCACCGGCAAGGGTAACGACCAGGTCCGTTTTGAGGCTGCCGTCAAGGCCCTCGACCCCGAGCTTAAGGTTATCGCCCCGGTTCGCGAGTGGGACCTGAAGTGCCGTCCCGACGAGGTCGCCTATGCCCACGCCCACAACGTGCCGGTTCCCGAGGGTGCCAACGATAACCCCTATTCCATCGACGACAACCTGTGGGGTCGCGCCATCGAGTGCGGTCACCTGGAGGACCCCTGGAATGAGCCGCTCGATGACGCTTGGGTTATGACCAAGAACCCCGAGGACACGCCTGACACCCCGACTTACACCGAGATTGAGTTTGAGGCCGGCAAGCCCGTCGCCGTAGACGGCAAGAAGATGAAGCTCTCCGAGATCGTCATCGCCCTCAACAAGATCTCCGGCGACAATGGCTTTGGCCGTCTCGATCTGGTCGAGGATCGCCTGGTGGGTCTTAAGAGCCGCGAGTGCTACGAGGTTCCCGGCGCCCTGACGCTCATCACCGCCCACAAGGCGCTCGAGGACATCTGCGTCGAGGGCGACCTGCTCAAGACCAAGATCAAGCTCGAGCAGGATTGGGCCACCGCCGTGTACAACGGCCAGTGGTACAGCCCGCTCAAAAACGCGCTCGATGCCTTTATGGCCGATACCCAGAAGTTCGTGACCGGCACTGTCCGTCTGAAGTTCTTTAAGGGCAACTGCCATGTCGTCGGCCGCAAGAGCCCCTTCAGCCTCTACGACTACGGTCTGGCTACCTACGACCGCGACACCACGTTTGACGAGAAGGCCAGCGCCGGCTTTATCGAGATCGATACGCTGTCGCTCAAGACGTGGGCAAAGGTCCAGGGCCCCAGCTCTGCTGCCGCCCAGGCCTAGCGCCCCCTTCCCTTGGTATCCGCGCGGCCCATCCGCGTGATACATAACGGGCGCACGGGGTCCCTACCTTTCGTTATGCTTGCTGACACTTCTTAACATCGGTGGCCCCTACGTTCCGCCCGCATATATGATGCCGCGTCTGCGGCTGAGTCCGAGCCCCGGGGTTGTCCGGCGGGGCTCCTTCTATCAATTTGGCGGCTCTGCGCCTATATATATGAGGAGTATCCATTATGTTCAATGCTATCGCGCATGCTTTACTTGCCCTCGCGCCCGAGTTCGATGCTGCAAGGGTCGAGGACGTCCCTATGAGCCTGAAGGCCTGGATCGATGGCTCGCAGGGCAACATCCGGAGGGAGACGTTGGGCGCCAAGTGCATGGCGCGTCACTTCTTTGCAAATTAGCTACATGGCTCCGCACACGGTGGGGAATGTGTAAAACTAGCGGTTGAAAAATCGCTTTAGCGATATGGCGCATTGCTTTGGGCGCTTGTTTTGGTATTTGGAGAAAGGGGACGGTTCCATGGCTCTTTGGGGCGGTCGTTTTGAGGCGGGCGTGGCCGAGGTCACGCAGGAGTTTGGCGCGTCGCTGCCGGTCGACAAACATCTCTATAAGCAGGATATCGCCGGCTCTAAGGCGCATGCCAAAATGCTGGCGGCCCAGGGCATCATCAGTGCCGAGGACGAGCAGGCGATTGCCAAGGGCCTGACCGGAATCGAACAGGATATCGATGCCGGCAACTTCACCTTCGACATCAACGACGAAGACATTCATATGTCCATCGAGAGCGAGCTGACGCGTCGCATCGGCGAGGCTGGCAAGCGCTTGCATACCGGACGTTCGCGCAACGACCAGGTGGCGACCGATACGCGCCTGGGCGTCAAGGCGCTGGCCAAGGAGCTCATGGGGGCCAATCTTGAGCTGCGCCATGTGCTGGTGGATGCGGCTAAGAAGTACGACAAGGTGATTCTGCCGGGCTACACGCACATGCAGCACGCTCAGCCCGTGCTGCTGTCGCATCATCTGCTGGCGTATTCCTGGATGTTCGCGCGCGACTTTACACGCCTGAAGGCAGCCTTTGATGCCGCCGACAACTGTCCGCTGGGCGCTGCCGCGCTTGCCGGCACGAGCTATCCGCTCGATCGTCAGATGACGGCTGCCGAACTTGGCTTTGCGGGCGTGATTCCCAACTCGCTCGATGCGGTTTCCGACCGTGATTTCCTCCTCGACCTGCATTACGCCGGCTCCGTCATGGCGATGCACCTGTCGCGTCTTTCCGAGGAGATCGTGCTGTGGTCGAGCTCCGAATTTGGCTTTATCACGCTTTCCGACTCTTACTCCACCGGTTCGTCCATCATGCCGCAGAAGAAGAACCCCGACTTTGCCGAGCTTATCCGCGGCAAGAGCGGCCGAGTCTATGGCAACCTGGTGCAGCTGCTCGTGACCATGAAGGGCTTGCCGCTCGCTTATAACAAGGACTTGCAGGAGGACAAGGAGGGCGCGCTCGATGCCGCCCATACGCTCATGCAGTGCCTGTCCGTTATGGCCGGTATGATTTCGACTTGGACCGTCAACGAGGATGCCATGGCGCGCGAGTGCGGCGTGGGGCACCTTGCCGCTACCGATGTTGCCGATTACCTGGCCAAGCGTGGCCTGCCGTTCCGCGAGGCACACGCCGTGGTGGGCCATTTGGTCCTGATGTGTGAGAAGCGTGGCTGCAATCTTGAGGACCTGCCGTTTGAGGTGTTCCAGGAGGCAAGCCCGCTCTTTGAGCACGACATTACCGAGGCGCTCGACATCCCGTCGATTGTCGCCGCGCGCACGACCGAGGGCGGTACCGCCCCTGCCGCCGTTGCCGTGCAGCTGCAGCGTGCCGAGGCACAACTCGTTGCCGACGAAGGCGTGTTTGGATCGCTGACCAAGGTCGTCGAGATGGGTCACGGGGCAAAGTAGAGGTTTGGCTGAAGCCGTTTTTGCCATTTATTGAGGAATCGTTTTTTGCTTTACGGGCGTCTGCTGATGTAGGCGTCCGTATTTTGTTGCTATGGGGGAGGGGCTTGTCGAGAAGTTCTGTAGGACCTTTGGGCAGGTTGTGAAGGGGGTACGTTCGCGGGCGGCAACCGACCGTCTGCTCTGCTCGATGTGGTTGATGGGCAGTCGGATGGTACTCTAATCGGGCTTCGAAACAGAAGTGACACATATGGAGCGCTTTAATAAATTGCAACGTTTCAATAAACAGCTTTTTGTTTAACTGCAGCTAAAACTCTGTTACGATGCAGTCCAGGCGGGTGCCGGAATGGGACTTGGGCACGCGCGAACCTACTTGAAAGGCTACCTTATGGCTATCGAGAAGACCTTCATCATGATTAAGCCCGACGCCGTGCGCGACCGCAAGATCGGCGAGATTGTTGCTCGCATCGAGCGCAGCGGCCTTGTCATCGAGCGCATGGAGATGACCACGCTCGAGCGCGCTACCGTCGAGGAGCACTACGCCCATCTGGCCGACAAGCCCTTCTTTGGCGGTCTCTGTGACTTTATGACGAGCGGTCCGGTCGTCAAGATGGTCGTTTCCGGTCTCTCCGCTGTTGCTAAGATGCGCACCCTCATGGGCGCTACTAATCCGCTTGACGCTGCTCCTGGTACCATCCGCGGCGACTTTGCCGTCGATGTCAACGCCAACGTGATCCACGGCTCCGACTGCCTGGAGAACGCCGAGATTGAGATCAAGCGCTTCTTTGGCTAAACCAGCTTTGACTCCTTAAAGCTGTTAGCGTGTGGCTTGGGCGCCGCGGAACTCCATCCTTTTATTCCAAAATCTATGAAGGGGCCCGTTCGGGCATGAGTTCCGAGCGGGCCCCTGCTGTTAGCTTGTGGCACTGAGATGTTTAGGCCTCGTCGACGACCTTGAGGCCGCGCGTGTGGTCGATCTCGTTGAGGAGGTTAACGCGACGCTCGTGACGACCGCCCTCAAACTCGGCGTCGAGCCACTCGTCGACAATCATCTTGGCGAGCTCGGAGCCCACGACGCGGGCGCCAAAGGCGAGCACGTTGGTATTGTTGTGCATGCGGGAGAGCTTGGCGCTGAAGGGCTCGGAGCACACGACGGCGCGTACGCCCTCGACCTTGTTGGCAGCCAGGCTAATCCCGACACCGGTGCCACAGATGAGGATGCCCAGGTCGACGTCACCGTTGGCAACGGCCTTACCCACCTTGTAGCCGGCGATGGGGTAGTCAAAGCTCTCGGAGGTGTCGGTGCCAAAGTTCACGACCTCGCAGCCGCGCTCCTTCAGGTGCTCGGAGATGATGTTCTTGAGCTCGACGGCGGCGTGGTCGTTACCGATACCGATCTTCATGGATGGTTCCTCTCTGGTCTGTGCGGCGCAAATGCTAAAGGTGTTTACCGCGTTCGACTGCATGATAGCGCGACTTTTGCGTAAACGCTCGAGCGTTTTTTGGTCAAACGCTTTAGCAGGCAACAAGACTGGCTTCTCGTGAATGAATGTCGTCAGTTTGCGCTTGAGCGCCGTCCGCCGGAACCATGGTTGCGGTTTTTGATGCATTGTTATCAAATAAAGGAGCTAACATTTTTTGAGAGCCTAGCCCGTTATGCAAGCAGGAGATACCTATGCCTACCGATTCCCTTCGTGATGCCGCGTTTTGCGATGTTTTGAACCGCGAGCTTGTCTGTGCACTCGGCTGCACCGAGCCCATTGCCGTTGCCTATGCAGCGGCGCTGGCGAGTCAGACGCTCGGTTGCGAACCCGATCATATGGATGTTGCATGCTCGGGCAACATCATCAAGAACGTCAAGAGCGTGACCGTGCCCAACTCGGGCGGTATGCACGGTATTGAAGCCGCGGCCGTGCTGGGTGCCGTGGGCGGCGACGCCAAGAGCGCTCTCGAGGTGCTCGAGAGCGTTGACGACGAAGATCGTGCTCGCGTGACCGAGCTCCTCGCCGACGCCGGCTACTGCGATGTGTCGCTTGTCGAGGGTGTGCCCAACCTCTACATCAAGGTGACTGCGACGGCCGGGGGCCATACCGCGGTCGTCGAGATTACCGACCACCACACCAATGTCACGTGCCATACCCTCGACGGTATTCCGGTGTGCGGCAAGTCGGCGGGGGAGTGTGCCGCCTGCGCCGAGCGCGTCGTGGCCGAGCGGGCGGCAGATAACGCCGATACGCCCATGTCGATTGAGACCATCATCGACTTTATCGAGGACGGTGACATTGAGGACGCCCGCGCTGCCGTTGAGCGTCAGATTGAGCTGAATGGCGCAATCAGTGCCGAGGGCCTTGCGCACGCTTGGGGCGCCGAGGTGGGTCGTACGCTGCTGGGTGCTCGTGCCGATGACGTCGCCTGCCGTGCCCGTGCCCGTGCAGCCGCCGGGTCCGACGCCCGCATGAACGGTTGCGCGCTGCCGGTCGCCATTGTGTGCGGCTCGGGCAATCAAGGTATTACCTGCGCGTTGCCCGTCATGGAGTATGTCGAGTACCTGCGTTGCGACCACGAGCGCCTGGTGCGCGCCGTGATGCTGTCCGATCTTATCGCCGTGCATATCAAGAGCTATATTGGTGCGCTCTCGGCGTTTTGCGGTGCTATTTGCGCCGCGTGCGGCGCCGGCGCCGCGATTACCTGGCTGTGCGGTGGCACGCGCGAGCAGATTGGCGCGACGGTCTCGAATACGCTCGGTAACGTGGGCGGCATCGTGTGCGACGGCGCCAAAGCGAGCTGCGCCGCCAAGATCTCGGCTGCCGTCGATGCGGCGATTCTGGGCCATGATATGGCCATGCAGGGTCGCGGCTTCCGCGCCGGCGAGGGCCTGATCCAGGATACCGTTGAGCAGACAATCGCCAGCATGGGCTACGTGGGCCGTGTGGGTATGAAAGATACTGACGTCGAGATCCTCAACATCATGATCGGTAAAACCCAGGTTTGTTAGTTACGCGGTTTTACCAAACCGCGTAACCAGTCGACGCT
>USEF01000074.1 GCA_900553475.1 uncultured Collinsella sp.
TTTTCTTTACGCTCCGCGCCCTGGCGGGTTCGAATCCCTCCTCCTCCGCCATATTTGCTTGTTAGGGACTCAAAACAAAAAAAGCCCCCATTCCTGGGAGCTTTCTCAACCAAAATGGCGGAGGAGGAGGGATTCGAACCCTCGTGACCTTATACAGGCCAAACGGTTTTCGAGACCGCCGCATTCAACCACTCTGCCACCCCTCCGCGTGGGGTAAAAACAAAGCAGGCACTAAGGCCTGCTTTGGAATTAACTGGCGGAGAGTCAGGGATTTGAACCCTGGAGACGCTTTTGACGCCTACACGATTTCCAATCGTGCTCCTTCGGCCACTCGGACAACTCTCCGTTAAATGCGAAAGTCAGTATACACGAGGAATCGAAAAGTGCAAACAGAAAACTTGGCATTTTTTAAACCGCTCGCTCCGCGCTCGTATCCGGCATGTGCCGGATACGTACTAAAAAAGCATCCTGACCAGCCAGATCGCGCTCGATGACCTGTTCAAAATAGGTATTTATCAATGACGTGGCAGCGAATTTAAAATTTTGAGGCAATCGATCGAACCGGTGGTATGCATTTCGCGACCACAACCCCGCAATCGGCGACCTGCGGTTTGACTCAGGTTGTCCTCGTCGCAGCGTATCTTGCTATCGAATTCGTCAAGCTCTTGGTCAGCATTTGGTTGGAATACGCATGAAGAGCCGTGTAAGCATGGGTATATGTGGAGGTCATGAGGTTGTAGCTGCATATTCTTGCAGCCTGGGAGGTTGAAAGATATTATTACCAAGTCTTTTCCTGCTTCAGGCGCACCTTCACGACCTGAAGCCATATTTGCCCAGAGGAGGTGACAATATGAAGGCTTATGAACTGCTGTTCTTTGTTGACCCGTCGCTCGACCCCGAGACTCGTCTCGCTGTTATGAAGCGTATCGATACCACGATCGCTGAGGGCGCTGGCAAGGTCGACTCCGTTGACGAGTGGGGCAAGCGCAAGCTCGCCTACGAGATCAACGACCTCACCGATGGTGACTACACCCTCATCAACTTCCACGCAGATCCTACCCAGATCGCCGAGCTTGATCGCGTCCTGCGCATCACCGACGCTGTGGTCCGCCACATGATCGTCCGTCGCGACGACCAAGAGTAAGACTGTCGTTTTGGACTGGGCTTGTGCCCCAAGAGGAAGTAGTGAGTTATGAGCATCAATCGAGTGAACATCACCGGTAACCTCACCCGCGATCCCGAGCTGCGCGCCACCGCCGGCGGAACCCAGGTTCTGTCCTTTGGCGTCGCCGTGAACGATCGTCGCCGCAATGCGCAGACTGGCGAGTGGGAGGACTATCCCAACTTTGTCGACTGCACTATGTTCGGCACCCGCGCCGAGGCCGTGAGCCGTTTCCTGGCAAAGGGAAACAAGGTCGCGATCGAGGGCAAGCTGCGCTACAGCTCTTGGGAGCGCGACGGTCAGCGCAGGAGCAAGCTTGAGGTCATCGTCGATGAGATCGAGTTTATGAGCTCCCGTGGTGGCCAGGGTGGCTACGATCAGGGCGGTTACGCCCCCGCAGCTCCCGCGCCCGCAGCACGTCCTGCCGCACCGGTGGCTACGCCGCCCGCGGTCGACGTCTACGATGAGGACATCCCGTTCTAAGGGTTGTTCACCTATTTTTGAGTGAGAGGCGGCTTCGGCTCGCCGAAGTTGCCAAACGAAAGGTATTTTGACATGGCTAATGATTATTCTGCACGTCAGCCGCGTCGTAAGTACTGCCAGTTCTGCAAGGAGAACACTGAGTTCATCGACTACAAGGACACTCAGCTTCTCCGTAAGTACATGACCGACCGTGGCAAGATCAAGCCCCGTCGCGTCACTGGCGCTTGCACGCAGCATCAGCATGACATCGCCAACGCCATCAAGCGCGCCCGCGAGATGGCTCTCCTGCCGTACACCGTCCCCGTGGTTTCCTCTCGTGGCAACCGCGACCGCGGCTAAGAAGGGAGACGCATCATGAAGGTTATTCTTCTCGATGAGATCAAGGGCAAGGGCGGCGAGGGTGACGTCGTAGAGGTCGCTCAGGGTTACGCTGAGAACTTCCTGTTCCCCAAGAAGCTCGCTGTTGCCGCCACCAAGGGCAACCTCAAGCAGCTTGACGAGCGTCGCAACAACATCGCCAAGCGCGAGGCCGTCCGTCTGGCTACCGCCAACGAGACCAAGGCTGCCTTCGAGGGCAAGCAGGTCACCGTTGACGTCAAGGTTGGCGACGAGGGCATCCTCTTTGGCTCCGTTACCGCCGCTATGATCGCTGACGCCATCAAGGATCAGCTCGGTATGGACATCGACCGCAAGCGCGTCGAGCTCGGTAAGCCCATCAAGGTTGCCGGTGCCCACACCGTTGCTATCTCGCTGTACCGCGAGATCAAGGCCGAGGTTGTCGTTCTCGTCGGCGTTACCGCCGAGGAGCTCGCTGCCGAGGCTGAGGTTGAGGAGACCGCTGAGGTCGCCGAGACCGAGACCGCCGAGGTCGAGACCGAGGCTGCTGCCGAGTAGCATTTGCTGCAACGCAACAATCTTGTTCTAAGAAGGGCGCTCTGGGAGACCAGGGCGCCCTTTTATTTTTTGCGCTGGGTGAGTTCATAGCAGTCATTGAGATGCAGTCCCGTGTATAGGACCGTTCATCCGTTTGGTTCGGTGATGATTGCCAAGGCGCGGCTCGATTTATAGCCGTGGCTGATACTATGGATGCTCGCAAGCGATATGAATGAGGATGCTCATGGCATATGACGATAGGGAGACGGGGCTGACGGTCGAGGACCGTGGCTCCAAGTTGGGTCTCCCCCAAAACCAAGATGCAGAGGCCAACGTACTGGCCGCTATGCTGCTATCGCCCGAGGTGGTCGAAGAGGCCCAGGTCGAGCTGCAGCCCGATGACTTCTACCGGCCTATTCACAAGACCATCTATACCGCGATGGTCGATATGTACAACAGCCGCATCCCCATCGACTCCATCTCGCTGATCGATTACCTGCGAAGCATCAACAAGCTCGATGTCGTGGGCGGCGAGGCATACATTTTGGAGCTGATGGGTCAGACCCTGTCGCTCGTTAACTGGCAGCACCATGCCGCCATCGTTCGCCGCGACTCGATGCTGCGTGAGCTGATTGGCGCCACCAACGAGATCAACGCGCTGGCCTACAACGCCCCCACCGACACCAAAGAGGTCGTGGAGCTGGCCGAGAGCAAGCTGCTCAAGGTCACGGCGCGTGAGGTTAAGTCGAGCTACAAGACGCTGACCGAGTTTATGGTCGAGGCCTATAACGAGGCCGAGGAAGTGTGCAAGGCCGGCGGTCAGGCTGCAGGCGTGCCCACGGGCTTTCCGTCGCTCGACCGTATGCTCATGGGTTTCCGCGAGGGCCAGCTCATCATTATCGGCGCCCGCCCCGCCGTTGGTAAGACGTCGTTCGCCCTGAACTTGGCGCTCAACGCCGCCGCCGCGGGCTATACCGTCGGCTTCTTCTCGCTGGAGATGTCGGGCAAGGAAATTGCCCAGCGTCTGATTTGCGCCTATGCCATGATCTCGATCAGCGACTTCCGCACGGGCCGCATTAGTCCCGAGCAGTGGGCCAACATCAATGAGGCCACGCAGACGTTGTCCAAGCTCGATATTCTGATTGACGATACGCCCGGCACCACGGTGACCGAGATTCGCGCCAAGAGCCGCCGCATGCTCCATAACAAGGAGAAGGCCATCATCATCCTGGACTATTTGCAGCTGGTGAGTCCCCCGCCGGGACGTCGTTCCGAGAGCCGCACCGTCGAGGTCTCCGAGATGTCGCGTGGTCTGAAGATTATGGCCAAGGAGCTCAAGATTCCGCTGATCGCGCTGTCGCAGCTGTCGCGTCAGGTTGAATCCCGTACCGGCAAGCGCCCGCAGCTGTCCGACCTGCGTGAATCGGGCTCCATCGAGCAGGATGCCGATATCGTCATGTTCTTGGACCGATCCGCCGACGAGGCCGAGGCCTCGCGCGATGACCGACCCGACGAGGGCGTTACGCGTATCGTCGTGGCCAAGAACCGTTCGGGCCCGATTGGCGACGTCGACCTGATGTTCCTGCCGGCATCCACCAAGTTCTATGAGCTTGATGGGGCGCATACCGAGGAGTAGGACAGGCGCCCGTTGCACGGGTATACTGGGAATGTTTTGTGCTTCTGCGCACTTGCGGTGTGCGGACAGTCCATGAATGTAAGGAGTAAACATGCCGTCAACCGTTTTGGTCGGTGCCCAGTGGGGCGATGAGGGCAAGGGTAAGATCTGCGACCTGGTCGCCGGCGACTTCGATGCCGTCGTGCGCTATTCGGGCGGCAACAACGCCGGCCACACCATCGTCGTCAACGGCAAGAAGTACGGCCTGCACCAGGTGCCCTCCGGCATCATGTATTCCGACCACGTGTCGGTGATCGGTAACGGCTGCGTCGTCAACCCCAAGGTCGTCCTTGAGGAGATCGACATGTTCGAGGCCGACGGCATCACCACCAAGAATCTCAAGATCAGCGGCAACGCGCATGTCATCATGCCGTACCACATCGATCTGGATGGCGCCTTTGAGCAAAAGCTCGGCAAGAAGAACATCGGTACCACCAAGCGCGGCATCGGTCCGTGCTACCAGGACAAGATGGCCCGTATTGGCCTGCGTATGCAGGACATGCTGGATGAGGCGCTGTTCCGCGATAAGCTGGAGACCGCTCTTGCCCGCGTGAACCCCGAGCTAGAGTTCATCTACAACCTGCCCACCTACACCGTGGATCAGATTTGCGATGAGTACCTGCCCATGGCCGAGCGCCTGCGCCCCTACATCACCGAGACGAGCCTGCTGCTCAACAACATGATCGATGAGGGCAAGGATTTGCTGTTTGAGGGCGCCCAGGCGACGCTGCTCGACATCGATCACGGCACCTATCCGTACGTGACGTCTTCTAACTGCACCGCCGGCGGCGCCATTACCGGTTCCGGCGTCGGCATGAAGAACGTCGACCGCGTGCTGGGCGTCATGAAGGCCTATATCACCCGCGTCGGTTCGGGCCCCATGCCCACCGAGCTTTCCTATGAGTCCGAGGCCGGCCACACGCTGACCGAGGAGGGCTACGAGTACGGCGTGACCACCGGTCGCCGTCGTCGCTGCGGCTGGTTTGACGGCCCTATCGCCAACTATGCTTCACGCGTCAACGGCCTCACCGACATCGCCGTGACCAAGCTCGACGTGCTTTCGGCCTTCGACACCATTAAGGTGTGCGTTGCCTATGACGTCGACGGCGAGCGCTACACGAGCGTGCCCGAGCACCAGGTGCGTTTTGAGCATGCCAAGCCCATCTACGAGGAGCTCCCTGGCTGGAAGTGCGACATCACCGGCTGCCGCAGCTTTGATGAGCTGCCGCAGGAGGCTCAGGACTACGTGGCATTTATCGAGGATCTGGCACACACCCGCGTGACGTTCATTGGCGTCGGCGCCGGTCGCGAGCAGATCATCAACCGATTCTGGAAGTAATCGGCACTATTCGGTTATTGCGATATACCCCTTTGCAGCCCAGGCGGGCGGCCGAGGGGTATATTTGCTTTGTAATGGGTCCGCATGGTTGGCGGACCGCTCATCCATAGAGGAGGCACCCTTGAAGGCGGACACTCAAACCATCGACATCCTGTTGTTGGGCAGCGGCGGCCGCGAGCATGCTCTGGCAGCAAAGCTCGCAGCATCACCGCGCGCCGGCAAGCTCTACATTGCGCCGGGTAACGGCGGCACCGCGAGCTGCGGCGAGAACGTGGTTCTCGACGATTGCGATCCTGCGGCCGTGGCGGCGTTTGCCCAGAGCCACGGATGCGGACTCGTGGTGATTGGCCCCGAGGCTCCGCTCGTGGCGGGTGTTGCCGATGCCGTGCGTGCGGCGGGCATTCCCTGCTTTGGCCCGGGTGCCGAGGGCGCTCAGATGGAGGGTTCCAAGCTATTCTCCAAGCAGCTCATGGAGCGTGCCGGCATTCCGACGGCCGCCTACGGCTCGTTTACTGACGAGGCTTCGGCTCTTGCCTATGTGCGCGAGCAGGGCGCCCCACTGGTCGTGAAGGCTGACGGCCTGGCTGCAGGCAAGGGCGTTATCGTGGCGACCGAGCTCGAGCAGGCCGAGGAGGCCGTGCGCGAGTGCTTTGGCGGCACCTTTGGCGATGCCGGCAACACCGTTGTCATTGAGGAAATGCTGGTTGGCCCCGAGTGCTCGCTGCTGGCCTTTACCGACGGCAAGACCGTGCGTCCTATGGCCACCTCGCAGGATCACAAGCGTGCACTCGAGGGCGACAAGGGCCCCAACACCGGTGGCATGGGCGTCTACAGCCCGGTGCCCATCGTGACCGACGAGGAGCACGCCACCATGGTGAAGGTCATGGAGCAGACCGTGGCCGAGCTTGCTGCCGAGGGCATCGACTACCGCGGCTGCCTGTATGGCGGCTTTATGCTTACCCCCGCCGGCCCCAAGGTGCTGGAGTTCAACGCCCGCTTTGGCGACCCTGAGACGCAGGTCGTGCTGCCGCGCCTCAAGAACGACCTGGTCGAGGTCATGCTGGCTTGTGCCAACTGTGAGCTCGATCAGATTGAACTCGACTGGCGTGACGAGTGGGCTGTGGCTGTTGTCCTGACGAGCGCGGGCTACCCCGGCAGCTACGAGAAGGGCAAAGTCATCACCGGCATCGCCGACGCCGAGGCCATGGAGAACGTGACCGTGTACCATGCCGGCACCGCCGTGGTGGACGGTCAGCTCGTGACCAACGGTGGCCGAGTGCTTGCCGTGACCGCGTTGGGCGATACGTTTGAGAACGCCCGCAACCTTGCCTACGAGGCCTGCGAGAAGATTGATTTTGAGGGCAAGACCCTGCGTCATGACATCGGCCTGCGCGCGCTGCGTGGCCGCGACGCCTGGGATGCCTAAAGTCCGAGAGGGATGAGACGGATGGACGAGAAGAACGAAGAGCTCGTGGACGCGCAGATCGTCGAAGAGGACAGCCGCATGTATGGGCACGCCGAGGGCGAGCCTGGTGGCGAGGTCGCTGACGAGCCGGCGCTGGTGCTGGGCGACGACGACCCGCACGATGCCGAGCTGCACGAGAAGATTCTTTCGGAGGAGTGCGCCTGGAAGGGCAAGATCCTCGACGTCCACCGTCTTGAGGTTGAACTGCCCAACGGTCGCCGTAGCGCCCGCGATATCGTTCGCCATCCGGGTGCGGCGGCCGTTGTGGCGCTGACCGAGAGCGGCAAGATCGTACTGGTGCGTCAGTACCGCACCGCCATCGACCGCGTGACGGTCGAGATTCCCGCCGGCAAGCTCGATCCAGGCGAGGACCCGCTCGATTGCGCCAAGCGCGAGCTGCACGAGGAGACGGGCTTTAGGGCTGGTCGCATTCGCTTTTTGACGTCGATTGTCACGTCCTGCGGCTTCTGTGACGAGATCATTCACATCTATCTGGCCACCAAACTCGAGTTCGATGCACCCAACCCCGATGATGACGAGTTTGTCAACGTGGATCTGGTGCCGCTGCACGAGCTGATCGACGCCGTGCTCGACGGCAAGATCGAAGACGCCAAGACCGTTGTGGGTGCCTTGGCTTGCGACAGCATTGCTCATCGTTTGGGTGGAGCGGAGCTCTAGGTTACGCGGTTTTACCAAACCGCGTAACGAGTCGACGCTGCAAACGCCCCTAAGCGGCAATCTGCCTTTCAATC
>USEF01000075.1 GCA_900553475.1 uncultured Collinsella sp.
TCGGCAGGGCAAACCACGACGATGTGGCCGACCTTATCGCTACGGTCAAACGCGCGGATGGACCAGCTCATAAGCGGACGGCCCGCTACATTGACGAGCTGCTTGCCACCGGGGTTACCAAAGCGCTGGCCGCTGCCACCGGCAACGACCACGGCGCATACGGGCGCCATTATGCGTTCCCCTGTTTGGTGCCCTTCATGCGGTACAGGGAGTCCGCAAGAATGGCAGGGTTGTTAACGCCAAAGTCGCCCAGGCGCTCCGGATCCTCGCTGATGTCGTCCATGAGCTCCTGCAGCGAGCCGTACTCGTCGACGATCTTCTCGGCCACGCCGTCGCGCACGACGGACACGCGAGAAAGCGTGCGCAGGCCCAGCGGTGTCATGACGGAGTCCTCGTCCAGGTCGTCATAGCCCAGAACTGCCGCCACGTGCTGCGGGTCGGACAGGTCCTTAGGCGTCATGCGGCTCAGCTCGGCGCGGATCTTCTCGGCGTTTGCCTCGGAGGAATCGCTTGCGTAGTCGCGGATCATCAAGTCGTATTCGGTATCCATGCTGGAGCCCGCGAGCTGCTCGAGCTGCATCTGCACGAGCTTGCCCTGGTTACCCAGCTTGACGATGCAATCCTTAAGCTCGGTCTTTGCCTGTTGCATGATCTCGAAGCTCGAGAAAATACCGGTGATGTCGGCGAGCGTAACGTAGTCGTCGAGCTCAAGGGCCGTCAGGCGCAGCAAGGAGCGATCGAGCGACTGACGGGTGGTCTGAAGCGTGGCGACGAGCTGGTTGACCGAGCTCATGATGGTGGTGACGGGCTGGATCTCGTAGCTCTTGCCGTGAACGTACACGTTAACGACGGCACGGCGAGCCGAAACCGAGATCACGATGGCATCGGTGAGCACCGACATGCGAGCGGCAGTACGGTGACGCATGCCCGTCTCACTCGTGGCGAGCGAGGGATCGGGATTGAGGTGGAAGTTGGCGCGCAGGATCTGGGTGAGGTCGCCATCGATGACGATGGCGCCGTCCATCTTGGAAAGCTCGAACAGGCGGTTCGAGGTAAACGAAATGTTGAGCGGGAAGCCGTCGTTACCGGCAGCGAGCACGTTTTCGGTGTCGCCGACGCAGATAAGGGCGCCCAGGTGACCGGCGATGATCATGTCGAGGGCGGTGCGGATCGGCTGACCAGGTGCCGTCAGGCGGATGGCCTGTTCCATACGCTTTTGCAGCTCGTTCTTATCCAAGGCATCGCTCCCATCGTGTACGCTCCATAAACGCTAAATAGTTTCTCACGGTTTGTCCCTGCGGCGCTTGCGAAATCCGATGCTTACAGAATGAGCGAACACAGCTGAGAGCCCAACCCAAATCAGCTGTTCATGTGGTAGCATCGGGATTCGCATAAATGAGGGAGTAGTCGCGTGATCGGGTTCGCCTCCGGTGGCGCGGCAAGTCAACACACTGGCCGATGCGGCCTGGCTTGCCTTAATGAACGAGACTCGTGGCTGTGCGCGCAACGCGTACGCCACGGGTCTTTTTTGTTACTCCCCCAAGAGGTACACGCGGGCCCGCCCGCAGAGAGGGAGCCAGACTATGGGACTCGCAGAGCTTGTGTTGCTCGCTATCGGCCTTTCTATGGACGCTTTTGCCGTATCCATCTGCAAGGGCCTTGGCATGAAAAGGATCAACCTTAAGGTCGCCGTGATACTCGGCCTGTTCTTTGGCGGTTTCCAGGCCGGCATGCCCGTAATTGGGTGGGCCCTTGGTAGCCAGTTCATGGGCATCATCAGCCCCATCGACCACTGGATCGCCTTTATCCTGCTCGCCTTTATCGGCGGCAAGATGCTGTGGGAAGCCTTTACTGAGGACGAGAACGAAGGCGACGGCAAGGATGCCGAAAAGATCGACCTGGGCGAATATCTAATCCTTGCCATCGCCACCTCGATTGACGCGCTTGCCGTGGGCATCTCGTTTGCCGCGCTCTCGGTCGATATCGTTCCTGCCGTGTCGCTCATTGGCATCACGACCTTTCTCTTCTCCGTTGCCGGCGTAGCGATCGGCCACACCTTTGGCGCGCGCTACGAAAAACCCGCCGCCATCGTGGGTGGCGTCGTACTCGTCCTCATCGGGCTTAAGATCTTGCTTGAGCATCTGGGGATTCTCGCGATATAAAAAAACGCCTCTCATAAGCTCAACGGTCAACATAGAGGCCTCATGCAGTGTTTTGCATGAGGCCTTTTCATGCAGACTTTTGCATGTCATACTGATATGCAAAAGTCTGCACGTTAGGAGATCGCCGTGGATACCCTTCCCATCACCACACCGCGCCAAGCTGGCGTCTACGTGCGCCGGGCACGCGAGGCGCAAGGGATCACCCGTGCGACCCTCGCTAAAAAGGCCGGTGTTTCGGAGCGCCTGCTCGCATCGCTCGAGCTGGGCGACGCCACCGGCATTCGACTCGACAAGTTGCTGACCGTCTTTAACGCACTCGGCATAGGTCTCTTCGCGCAAAGCGATAACGACTCCATCGCATCGCCCTCCGAACATCCGACGACGATAGTGAACCTCCCTATCGCGAACTCGAATACCCTGCCAAAGCCAAGCGTAGGCAGACGACCCACTCGACAAGGAACGCCATCTTCCTATGGTGCCTTGCTGGCCCAAATCGCAGCCGAGCAAGGCCTTTCCGGCACTTCAAACCTCTCCTTTGGCTGCAAGGTTGTGAAATAAATGGCAGAGATGGAACTCGCGACCCTCATTTGTGGCGAAATCGCCGGCACTCTCCGGCAAGACGAGCATGGACTCTGCAGCTTTGTATACGCCCCAACCTATCGCGGAGCACCGCTATCGCTAACAATGCCGCTTTCCAATCGCACGTATGGCCATAACATCGTCCGCCCATTCCTATTTGGCCTTTTGCCCGACAGTCAAGAGCAGCGTCGCGCTATTGCCGCCGAGCATGACGTTGCATCCAACAACCCCGTCGCCCTCTTGTGCCATATCGGTCTTGACTGCGCGGGGGCCGTTCAGTTTTGTCGAGCCGATCAATTAGACGCCGCCCGCGGCAGGGTCTCGACATACCGCCCGCTTACCAATTCTCAAATCGCTCACAAGCTCAAAGCAATTCGCGATGGCGAAAGAGAGACATGGATGGGCTCCAACGAAAGCTGGTCCCTGGGCGGCAATCAAGGCAAATTTGCACTAGCTTGGCATGATGGCCAATGGTGCGAATGCCTAGGGTCATCCCCCACTACCCATATCTTCAAAAATGGTGTCGTTGGGTTCAAACATCAGGCCTTAAACGAATTCGTCTGCATGAAAACGGCTCGGCGTGTTGGCATTCCAACTGCCAACGTCTCCTATTGCACATTTGAAGACGAAGTCGCGCTCGTCGTTGAACGGTACGACAGAATGGCCAATAGCAGCGGAAATATCGAAAGGGTGCATCAGGAGGACTTTTGCCAGGCGCTCGGTGTATTGCCAAGCCAGAAATACACCGCTGACGGAGGACCAACTACACGAGACATCCAAGAACGACTGATCAACACAGTCCCCCACCACATGAATCTTGTGCTTTTTACCTATATGTTGTTCTACAACGCCATTATCGGAGCGCCTGACGCACACGCTAAAAACTACTCGCTCATCCTAGGCAAAGGCACAAACGCGGCGCTCGCACCCATGTACGATGTCGCATCGGGCTTAGCGTATGAGCGCATGCGACGTCGGGCACGCCTGGCCATGAGCGTTGGCGGCGAAAATCGTGTGGGGCGCATCGGTCCAGGCGCTATCCGTCGATACCACGGTATGGGCGACCCCGCGCTGGAGGCGGCGCTCATCGATGCCGGACTATCTGAGAAGTTTTGCTTTGCGACCATGATGGACCTCGCCTACGAGGTACCCGTTTGCATGGAAGAGGTCATGGACGAATACGCCGACCTGCCCGGCATGGCGGACCTGCGCGAGCATATGCTCGGCCCCGTCCGCGAAAACTGCCAGCGCACCCTCGACCTCATCAAGGCGGATATGGGCTAGACGCCAATCAATTTCCCATTTCTTAAAAAAGAGAGGGGGCACCCGTCGCAAAAGCTCGGATGCCCCCTCTCATAATGTCATTTGCAATCCGCTAGCACGTAGCTCGGACTGCTGCTAGCGCAACCTTTACGCAGCGAGGCGCTTGAGGACGTCGATGAGCAGCTCGTAGAAGCGCTCGGCAGAAGCGAGCTCCATGCTCTCGTCCGGGGTGTGGACATCGGAGAGCGTCGGGCCCACGGCGATGGCGTCCAGGCCGTGCAGGGCCTCGGCAAACAGGCCGCACTCAAGGCCGGCGTGAATGGACTCGATTCGTAGCTCGGAGCCAAAGAGCTCGCGATAGCTCTCGACAAAGATGTCGCGGACCGGCGAATGCTCGGCATAGCTCCAGCCGGGATACTCGAACTCAAACTTGGCGTCGAATCCCAGGACATCGGCCAGCGTCTGCAGGCGGTCCTTGAACTCGTTCTGCAGCGAGGTGATCGAGGAGCGCGGGGACAGCATGATCTTGACTTGGTCGTCAGAGGTGGCAACCACGCCGATGTTGGAGGAAACCTCGACGGAGCCGTCGGTGGCGACATTGCGGCGGATCACACCGTTGGGGGCAAGACGCAGAGCGCGAATAAGGGCAAGTGCGGACTTTTCGTCCATGGCCTCGACCTCAGTGTTGTCGGCAATCTCAACCGTGCAGGTAAAGCCGGGGTCGAAGACCTCGAGCTCGGCAGTAACGTCGGCGATGATGCCCTTTGCGATCTGGGCCGCGGCCTCGGCTGCAGCGTGGTCGGCGTAGACCAGCTCGGCCTTGCACTCACGGTTGATGGCGTTGTCCTTGGTGCCGCCGTTAAAGCTAACGATGGCGGGCTCGCCGGCAACCATCAGGCGGTCGATGATGCGGGCCATGATGAGGTTGCCGTTGCCGCGCTCCAGGTTAATATCGCTGCCGGAGTGGCCGCCCAGCAGGCCGGAGATGTCGAGCGTGAGGGCGCTACCGGTCTTGTGCTCGCGCGCGATCGGGCAGGTGTAGGTAACGACGACACCGCCGGCGCAGCTGACGGTAGCAACGCCCTCTTCCTCGGAGTCAAGGTTAATCATGGTGCGGGCGCTAATCTGGGACTTGTCGAGCGTCTCGGCGCCGACCAGGCCGGTCTCCTCGTCGGTGGTGAATACGCACTCGAGGGCGGGGTGAACGATCGAATCGTCATCGAGAACAGTGAGCATCAGAGCGACGGCAATACCGTTGTCGGCGCCCAGAGTGGTGCCGTTAGCGGTGAGGACGCCGTCCTTGACGACCAGGTCGATACCATCAGTCGTAAAGTCGTGCTCGACGGAGCCCAGCTTGTCGCACACCATGTCGATGTGGCCCTGCAGCATCACGGTCGGGGCATTCTCGGCGCCGGCAGATGCGGGCTTGCGAATGATGACGTTGTAGACCTCGTCCTGGTACACATCGAGACCGCGCTCCTTGGCAAACGCGACCAGGAAATCGCTGATGCCCTTCTCGTTGCCAGACCCACGGGGGATCGCGCTGACCTCCTCAAAGAAATGGAACAGCTGGGCGGGCTCGTAACCGGTAATCTTGTAGTCCATGGTGCCTCCTTGGCGCAACTGGTTAGACAGTAAGACATGCGACTTGTATATTCCCAGACTTTGCGTGCATAAACCAGTCGAAAACGCCGAGCGCCCTCGCATCAGCGGCTAACGGCGAGGAAACGCCACTTTATCAAGATAAAGCAGGTTAGACGGGCCGTGCCGAAGGGACGTTGGACCCTTCAACCAACTTCAACGCCTGTTGAACATTAATGCATACACCATTGGTATGTTTGATGAGATTTTTGTCCTCTGTCACGACGTAATCGGCATCAATGCGATTGGCGACGCCCAGCATCAGGTCGTCCTCAAAGTCGTTGTGATGATACTTGAACACAAAGGAGTCGAAGACCTCGTCTGCACCGACCGAGGCAATAATCGACTTTTGCCGAATCAGGCGAACGCACGCCCACGCTGTCTCGTCGGCACCGGCGATGGCTTCGGGAGTGAGAGCCCCCTCACGGCGGGCGTCGGCCTTCATCGTCCTTCCCAGAATGTAATAGACGTCTTTGACAGACAGGGAGGACGAGAAGAGGACGATATCCTCCGCTTCCGCCGCGCGAGAAAGGAGCTCGACTATCGGCCTGGTCGCATTCGTGCGAGCGAGAAAGTAATCTAGCCAGACGTTCGTGTCGATCAACAGCTTGAGCACACGTTTCGTTCCGACGCCGCTCATAATTCGATCCAATCGCTGAATCTCTCGCTCATCATTTGATCGTATAACTCGTCGTAATCAAAGGCTTCATCGGGGCTCGGCCTCTGAATCGAGAACCGCTCATAAAAATTCGAAATTAACGCAGCCCCTTCCGAGACGCGGGACGAACTCGCCTTCGATCGTATGTCGTCAGGCAGGACTTCGTCATCATTCTTTTTTGCGACGGGCATATGACCGTTCTCGGTCAAGTACTGCCACAGCTCCCTCACAGCTTGTGACGGCGTCATGCCGATATGCGCCAGCACGGCGTCCCCAGCCTCTTTGAGTTGGCGATCCATGCGCACATTCATCTGGACCGGCCGTGTGTCGAGTACCGATATTGGCATGCTAGCTCCTTCTGCTATACATATTTATATTTCGAGTATAGCACCATTTACTCATAAAAAAGGGGCGCCCCGACAGGAGTGCCCCTTCGCAAAGCTATGTTACGCCCTACAGCGCGCCGGAACCGGCTTGCATCATGCCGCCGGGGCCCGAGGTCACGCCGCCGCTCACGGGCGCGGCGTTGCCGGTGTGCGGTACCGCCGGGGCGGTATCGCCACCAAGCGTGCCCGCCGGACGCGGTGCCGGGATCTCGCCCGTGCCGCGGCTAAAGACAAACTTGCCATCGGCCACGTCGCACAGGACGGTATCGCCCTCGCCCCACTCGCCAGCCAGCAGTTCCTCGGACAGCGGATCCTCGATGAGCTTTTGGATGGCACGACGCAGCGGACGCGCGCCGTTGGTGAGGTCGGTACCCTCCGCCACAATCTTGTCGTAGGCCGCATCGGTAAGCTTGATGTTCATGCCGTTTGCGATCAGGCGCTGGCGCAGATCGTCCACCAGCAGGTGCGCAATCTTGGTCAGGTTCTCGCCCGAGAGCTTCTGGAACACCACGATGTCGTCGATACGGTTGAGCAGCTCGGGGCGGAACAGGCGCTTGAGCTCGCCCATCGCGCGGCCGCGGATCTCACTCGAGGTGAGGCCCTGCTCGCCGGTGGTGCCAAAGCCAACGCTCGCATCCTGCGCGATCTCGCGGGCGCCCACGTTTGACGTCATGATGATCACCGTATTGCGGAAGTCGACCGTCTTGCCCTGGCTATCGGTCAGACGGCCCTCCTCCAACACCTGCAGCAGGATATTGAAGATGTCGGGGTGCGCCTTCTCGATCTCGTCGAACAGCACGACCGAGTACGGGTGACGGCGAACAGCCTTGGTGAGCTGGCCGCCCTCGTCGTGGCCCACATAGCCCGGGGGGCTACCGATGAGCTTGGAGACCTCGAACTCACTGCCAAACTCCGACATATCGAAGCTGATGAGCGCGTCCT
>USEF01000076.1 GCA_900553475.1 uncultured Collinsella sp.
CGCCGCCGGTGTCCGCGTCGAGGAGGGCGAGATCGCCGCGACCGATTCCGTGCGCCTGGTGCGCGACGGCATCGTGGTCTTCAACGGCAAGATCGCCTCGATGCGCCACTACAAGGACGAGGCCAAGAGCCTCAAGAGCGGTTCCGAGGGCGGCATTGGCCTGGAGAACTTCCAGGACATCAAGCCCGGCGATCAGATCGAGGGTTACCGCATCGACCAGGTTGCCCGTACCGAGTAGGGGGTAGCGCTATGAAGCAAACGCAGGCAACCCGCCGTCTGGGCGAGCAGCTTCGCGAGAAGCTTGGTTATATCCTGCTCTTTGAGGTTTCCGATCCGCGTCTCGACCTGGTTACTTTGACCGCGGTCGAGGTCGCGGTGGACCGTTCGTTCGCGCGTGTGTACGTGTCGTGCGATGCGAGCCGCTACGACGAGGTCATGGAGGCGCTCGCAAGCGCCAAGGGCCGCATTCGTAGCCTGTTGGCTCGCTCGCTCGATTGGCGTGTCACGCCCGAGCTCGATTTTCGCATCGATCGCTCGACCGATGAGGCCGAGCGCATCACGCGTGCGCTGGAAAACGTTCCCGCCACGCTTGCGATCGAAAAGGACGAGGACGGCTATCCGATAGCGGATGCCGCCCAGGAGGCAGCTTTAGATGACTAATTCCGCCGACCTCGCCTCGTGCGAGTCTGCAGATATTCAGCGACGCATCCTCGAGCTCATCGAGGGTGCGTCCTCCATTGCGATTTCGGGACATACTTCTCCCGATGGCGATGCCTTGGGCTCCGTATTGGGTCTGGGCCTTTCGCTCATGAAGTTTTTCCCCAACAAGGACATTGCGCTGCTGCTGGCAGACGATGACCCGGTTCCTCGCATTTACCGCTTTATGGAAGGCTCCGATCGCCTGGTGCCGGCATCTGCGTACGCCGGCAATCCGGACCTGTTCATCTCGGTGGACGTACCGGTCGTCGAGCGCCTCAATAATTCCGCCGAGGTGCTTCGTCGCTCCAAGCATGTGGTGTGCTTCGATCATCATCCGGCGCGCGAGGAGTTTGCCGAGCTGAGCCTGAGGCGCGTCGATGCCGCGGCCTGCGCCATGATCATCGACCGTTTCTTGGACAATTGCGGCATTGTCGCACGTGATGGCGTTGCGACCTGCCTGCTGTGTGGCTTGGTTACCGATACCGGCCGTTTTCAGTACCAAAACGCCGATGCCGCCGCGTTCCATGCGGCCTCGCGACTGGTTGCCCACGGTGCCGATCCGGCGCGTGTGGCACTCGAGGTCTACCAGAGCATGCGCGTCGAGTTTTTGCACCTCAAGTCCATTGTCATGGGCCGTATCAAGACGGTCGCGCACGGGCGCGTGGCGTATAGCTATGCCTTCCAGAGCGACCTTGAGGCCTGCGGCGTCACCTCGGATGAATGTGACGGTCTGGTCGATGTGGTGCGTTCGGTGATGGGCGTCGAGGTCTGCCTGTTCTTAAAGGGCATCGACGGCGATACCAAGGTGCGCGGCAACCTGCGCTCCAAGGGTGACCTCGATGTGTCCGAGATCGCTGCCAACTTTGGCGGTGGCGGGCATCATGCCGCCGCCGGCTTTTCCAACAACGGAACGATTCTCGAGACGCTCGCCGTGGCACTTCCCATGCTGGCCGAGCTGGTGGGGGAGGATCCCGCTTCGGTGACCGTCGAGCTTTAACTTTTTGGATGGTACATGGCTCGTCGTACGCCTTCTCAACTGAATATGCTGCTCGCCGTCGATAAGCCGGTGGGCTGCACGTCCCACGATGTGGTCTCGCAATGCCGACGCGCCCTCCATGAGCGGCGCGTCGGCCATGCCGGCACGCTCGACCCCATGGCATCCGGCGTCATGGTGGTGGGCGTGGGCCAGGCTACTCGTCTGCTGGGCATGCTAACCCTCGATACCAAAAGCTACGTCGCCGACATCTCGTTTGGCGCCGAGACCAATACCGATGACGCGGAGGGCGAGGCCGTTCGCACGGTGGCTGTTGCCAACGAGCTCCACGATCCTGCCTATGCTCGTGAGCGCTTGGCCGCCATGCTGGGCCCGCAGATGCAGGTGCCGCCGGCGTTTTCTGCTATCTCGGTCAATGGCGTTCGCGCCTACAAGTCTGCTCGCGAGGGCAATGCGGTGGACCTACCTCCGCGCCCCGTCGAGGTCTATGCCGCCGACCTGATCGCCGTGGGCGGCGAAGGTGATACGTGTGTGTGGACCGTGGCGTTCTCGGTGAGCAAGGGCACCTATATCCGTGCGCTCGCTCGCGACCTGGGCCGCGCTTGCGATAGCGCCGCGCATATTTCCGCGCTGCGCCGCACGGCTTCCGGTGTTGTTTCCATTGGCGCTTGTCATGCGGTCGAGGAGCTTTCTCCCGAGTCCGCGGCTGGCTTTGCCCTGGATCCCATTGCGGCCCTGGGCGCCACACGTGTTGACTTGCCGGGCAATCTTGCCGACGATCTGCTCTGCGGCCGACGCATTCCCGTTGAGCGTGCGCTTGCCGATTTCGATTCCTCGAAGGCGCCGTTTGCGTTGGTGCTCGATGGGGGACTCAAGGCGCTCGCCCGCATTGAGGGCGGCCGCTTTGTCATGGAGCACGTGTTTCCGCAGGCAATCGGCGGTGTTCGATGATGTTGTCCGCTCGCGAGCTCGCGCGTGTCTTTTTCGCGGGCGAGTCGGACGAGGCTCGCATCGTTGCTGCCGATACGTTTGATGAGTGTGAGCACTTGGGTGCCGCTTCAATCGCCATTGGCGTGTTCGACGGCGTTCACCGTGGACACCAGGAACTCATCGAAGCGCTTGTCCGTGATGCCCGTGCCCATGGCTGTAAGGCGGTCGTGGTTACCTTCGATCCCGACCCGGACGTTGTGGTGAGCCCTTCGCCCGCTCAAAAATTGATGACGACGGCCGACCGTCTGCATGCCTTGGCTCAAACCGGGGTCGATGCGGTGGTGGCCGTTCCCTTTACGCCTGAGGTTGCGGCGCTTGACCATGTTGATTTTCTCTCGCTGGTGTCGCGTCTGGTCGACATTCGATCGATTCGCGTTGGCAGTGACTTTAGGCTGGGTCGTGGCGGTGCTTCTGGTGTTGCCGAGATGCGCGCCTGGGGTTCCGAGCACGGCGTTGACGTGTATGGTCACGACCTGCTTTGCGAGGGCGGTGAGGCCATTTGCGCCACCCGCATTCGTCATGAGCTGGGACAGGGCCATGTGGAGCTTGCTGCTGGGTTACTCGGCCGTCCGTATATGGTGCGTGGCGGTGTTATTCGCGGCCGTCACGAGGGTTCTGGCATGGGCTTTCCCACGGCAAACTTGCAGGTTCCCGACGGCATTCAGGTGCCAGCCGATGGCGTGTATGAGGGTCTGGTGCTGGTCGATGACACCGCGTGGCCCGCTGCTGTGAACGTCGGCCTGCCGCCAACGTATGCTGACGATGCGGCATCTGCGCATCTCGAGGCTAATTTAATTGGTTATACGGGCGACCTGTACGGCGCTTCCGTTTCGCTGGCGTTTACGCGCTGGCTGCGTCCCTCGCGTGTGTTCGATTCGCTGGATGAGTTGATCGCGACCGTCGAGGGTAATATCGAGGATATTCGTCACAACTTGGGCGATCAGGGGGTGAGCATCCGTGATTAGCGATGAGGAAAAAGACCAGGTACGCGCTGCGTCTGACCTGGTTGCCATCGTGCAGGAAACGGTCGAGCTCAAGCCTCGCGGCCATGAGTTTTGGGGATGCTGCCCCTTCCATGGCGAGAAGACGCCGTCCTTCCACATTATCCCCGCCACGCAGGTGTGGCATTGCTTTGGTTGCGGCGAGGGTGGCGACGTTTTCACGTATATCATGAAGCGCGAGAACCTGAGCTTTCCCGAGTCAATCCGTTACTTGGCCGATCGCGCGGGTATTGAGCTGCATGACACCGGAGATCGCCGCGAGCGCGGCACCAAGCGTGCCCGCATCTACGATCTGTGCGCCGAGACCGCCCAGTTCTACCACACCATGCTCATGCGCGGTAAGGACGGCCGTCCGCGCGAGTACTTTGCCAGCCGCGGCATGGGCGGCGACGTCTGCCGCCGCTACTGCCTGGGCTTTGCACCGGGCCGTAACGCGCTGGTGTCGCACCTGTCCCAGGCGGGTTTTACCCCGCAGGAGATGATCGACGCCAACGTTGCCGTGAGTCGCGGGCGCGGGCAGCTTGCCGACCGCTTTTACGACCGCGTGATGTTCCCCATCTTTGACGAGCAGGGTCACAACATTGCCTTTGGCGGTCGCATTATGGGCGACGGCCAGCCTAAGTATCTCAACACCGCCGAGACGAGCGTGTTTCATAAAAAGCGAAACCTCTACGGCTTTAATTGGGCCAAGGAGTTTATCGTCGCGCAGGATACCGCCATCGTGGTAGAGGGCTATACCGATTGCATCGCCTGCTGGGAGGCGGGGATTAAAAACGTTGTTGCCACGCTGGGCACCGCCCTCACGGAGCACCACGTCAAGACGCTCACTCGCTTTGCCAAGCGCATCGTGTATATGTTCGACGGCGATGCAGCGGGCCAGAAGGCCGCCCGTCGCGCGATTCAGTTTATCGAGCAGGATTCCATGGACCTGCGCTGCGTGGTGCTCCCCGACGGCAACGACCCCATGGAGTTCATCACCGCACATGGTGGCGAGGCACTGCAGACGCGCATCGACGCTGCCGAGCCGCTTATGGACTTTGTCTACCGTTCGCTGCAGGAGTCGAGTGACATCACCACGCCGGGCGGTCGCGCTAAGGCGCTGGAAGATGCGCTGACGCTTATCTATCCGTTGCGCAACAGCTATATGATCGACACGTACTTTATCCAGATTGCCGATCTGCTGGGTTTGGATCTGGAGACGGTGCGCGCGAGCTCGGGTCGTGTGTTTCGCGATGTCGCCAAGCGCGAGGATGCGGAACGACGTCGTGAGCAGAACTATGAGCGCCAACGGGCACAGACTGAGCGGTCCGGTAGCGCGGGCGGTCGGGCGTCGGGTTCTCGCGATGCCGGTCGCGGTGCTTGGGCATCGGGCGCGACGCCGCCGGTGTCCGCGCCGGTCGAAGAAGAGCCGTACGACTACGTCCCGCTCGATGCCTACGGCGCCGCGCCCGTGGAGGTCGTCGACGACCTGTCGCCGATCGATGTGCCTGATGGTATGGGCGCTGTGCCTGTGGCTGACGGTTCGGGCGCACCGGCTGCGGCGGCGCCGATGGTTCTTACCGATCTTGAACGCAAGTCCTTGGCAGGGGAGCGCGAGCTGTTGACGATGCTCACGAGCTACCCCGACCTGTTCCGCACGTATGCCGACCGCATCTGCTCCATCGAGTGGGTTGACCCGCGTCACGAGTCCATTGCATGGGCCGTTCTGGCAACGCCGCCGGGAACCGATCCTGCAGCCTGCATGGATGCGGCGCGCTCAGTGTGTCCCGATGCGGCAACGCTTGTGAGTGCCGGGCGCATCTCCGCGACGAGCAAGCACCCCACCGAGACGAACATCGTGTTTATGCTTGATACGCTTGAGCTCTACACCATCAAGCGTCGCATGCGTGCCGCACAGGCCAAGCTGCGCCAGGACCGTTCACTCGATGATGAGGCCCGTCGCGCGCTGACCGTGCAGGCCGCGCAGGATTCGCAACGTCAACGCGAACTGCAAAAGTCGATCGGCGGCGTGGCGGACCCGTTCCGTTTGATCGGCCTGGAGGCCGCGGGCACCGAACAAGCCTAGATGTTGTGGTCAACCAGCGTATTCTCGCCTATATCCAGTCTTCTTTTTGGGTATAGACGTCAATGTGTGTGCTAAAGTATTGAGTCCTGTGGACTATGAAGGGAGAATCTGTGCCAAAAAAGACTGAGAGCACGGGTACTGGGCTGGAATCCTACGTTGCAAAGCTCATGGGCAACGGCTCAAACAGGACTTCGGTAACCGAGGACGAGATTCAGGTCGCCCTGAAGGATATCGATGTTTCTGACGAGCAGCTCACCGCGGTGTATTCCGCGCTGCGCAACAGCGGCATCCAGATTATCTCCGCGAGCGGTAACGACGACGCCCCCATGGGTGTCGACGATGACGATACCGATACCGATACCGATACCGACGATTTCGATGACGACGACGAGC
Source organism: uncultured Collinsella sp. (assembly GCA_900553475.1). GTDB lineage: Bacteria > Actinomycetota > Coriobacteriia > Coriobacteriales > Coriobacteriaceae > Collinsella. Next base: position 6,143 of record USEF01000076.1, read on the forward strand.
ACGATTCCGGCTCGCTCGACGATCACGAGCTCAAGATGGCCCGTCAGGCCGACGCTGAGATGGGTTCTTCCAAGAACAAGAAGAAGCGCACCGTGCGCACGTCCCGTTCACGCTCCCGCGTGCGTGGCATCGATGCCTCCACGGTGATGCTGACCGGCGACCCGGTCCGTATGTACCTCAAGGAGATCGGCAAGGTCGACCTGTTGACCGCCTCCGAAGAGGTCGATCTGGCTATGAAGATCGAGGCCGGTCTCGAGGCTACCGAGAAGCTCGAGGCTGCCGATGCTGGTGAGCTCGAACTCACGCGTGCCGAGATGCGTCGTCTTACGCGCATTGAGAACGTGGGCCTCGAAGCCAAGCAGGCGCTCATCAGCGCAAACCTTCGTCTGGTCGTCTCCATCGCCAAGCGCTATGTCGGTCGCGGCATGCTGTTCCTCGACCTGATTCAGGAGGGCAACCTCGGTCTGATCCGCGCCGTCGAGAAGTTCGACTACCAGAAGGGCTTTAAGTTCTCCACGTACGCCACGTGGTGGATCCGTCAGGCCATTACGCGCGCTATCGCCGACCAGGCCCGTACCATCCGTATTCCCGTGCATATGGTCGAGACTATCAACAAACTCGTCCGCGTGCAGCGTCAGCTCCTTCAGGACCTGGGCCGCGACCCGACCCCCGAAGAGATCGGTGCCGAGATGGACATGAGCGCCGACCGCGTCCGCGAGATCCAGAAGATCTCGCAGGAGCCCGTGTCGCTCGAGACCCCCATCGGCGAGGAAGAGGATTCCCAGCTGGGCGACTTCATCGAGGACTCCCAGGCTATCGTTCCGCCCGATGCGGCCAGCTTCTCTATGCTGCAGGAGCAGCTCACCCAGGTGCTCGATTCGCTTGCCGATCGTGAGCGCAAGGTTATCGAACTGCGCTTTGGCCTTGTCGACGGACATCCCCGCACGCTCGAGGAAGTCGGTCGTGAGTTTGGCGTCACGCGCGAGCGCATCCGCCAGATCGAGTCCAAGACCCTGGCCAAGCTCCGCCATCCCAGCCGTAGCAGCAAGCTGAAGGACTATATCGAGAGCTAGTCAAGCAAGAGGCGCCCTCAAGCACATTCGCTTGGGGGCGCTTTCATGTAGTCGTTGGGGACGTTCTTGAATGACTAGTCGTTTAAGAACGTCCCCAATGATTAGGTCGGAAAATTTCTTAAAAAAGTTCTTGCCCTAAGCTGATTCGTCCGTATAATAAACTTCGTTGCTTGAGAGCACGCACCTATTCCTCGGTAGCTCAATGGTAGAGCACGCGGCTGTTAACCGCGCTGTTGTAGGTTCGAGTCCTACCCGGGGAGCCAGAATTTTCCAGCCCTTTCTGTTGGGCTTTAAATTCCTCGGTAGCTCAATGGTAGAGCACGCGGCTGTT
>USEF01000077.1 GCA_900553475.1 uncultured Collinsella sp.
CGGGTTCTCGAAGGCCTACCAGCCGACCACGGGAATCGCCGGCTATACGCTCATCTCGAGCTCGCGCGGCTGCCGCCTCAAGTCGCACCGGGCCTTTACGACGGTTGCCGAGGCACTCACGCGCAACGTGGACATCGAAAGCGAGACCAACCGTTTTGACCAAGCAGACCGTCGCCGCATGGTGAGCGACACCGATACTGGCGCCAAGATTCGCAGCCAGATCCAGGATCTGCGCCAGCTGCTCGATGCATATAGAAACGGTGCTATCGAGGAGCGCGTCTAGCCCCACCCGCGGGGATTGGCTAAACTTGCTGAGTTTGTCATCCCCGCGGCGCTTCGGCGCCAGCTTAAGGCAGGTACCATGCAAAAGCTCCTTGCGCAGATCATGAAATTTGGCATCGTCGGTGTCATTGCCACGGTTATCGACTTTGGCATTATGAATCTGCTCCACTACGGTCTGGGCCTCAACATCCTAATCGCCAACACCAGCGGCTTTATCATCTCACTCATCTTTAACTACCTCGCAAGCATGAAGTACGTGTTTGCGCACAAGGAAGGCATGAGCCGCCGCCGCGAGTTCATCATCTTTGTCGTGCTGTCCGTGATCGGCCTGGCACTCAACGACGGTATCGTGCTGACACTCAACGCCGGTCTGGGACTCGAGGCCAATATCGCCAAGATTTGTGCCACCGCGCTTGTCATGGTCTACAACTTTGTGACCCGAAAAATCTTCCTGGAGGGCGACGAGACAAAATAGCTCGAAACCCCTGCAGCATTACGGCGCCCACGGACGACGCGCACTCAGCGCAGTATCGTCCGTGGGTGTCGCTCGTTCACGGGCAAATTTTCAACGTTTGCGGATTAGCTCTTGAAAATTTGGCGAGTTCATATAGTTCTTGGCAAAGACCTTACGTTTCCCTTGTAAAAGCTCTAAAGTATCCTCTGCTCGATTCATCAACGCATTGGATGTGATTACGTGCGCAAGGCGCTGGCACAACCTCATACCAAGCAGTTCCTCAAGTTTGCTGTCGTGGGTCTTATCTCCTTTGGCATCGACTGGGGCATGCTCATTGCGCTCGTCGAGCTGTTCCACCTCGGCTTTTTGATGAGCACCACGGTTTCGTTTATCACGTCCGTCGTGGTCAACTACTGGCTCAGCATGAAGTACGTGTTCGACCACCGCGAAGGCATGAGCCGCAAGCGCGAGTTCACGATCTTCACCATCCTGTCGGTGATCGGCCTGGGCCTCAACGACCTGTACATGTTTGTGGGCGTCACGTTTTTGAGCATCGGCTACCAGGCCATGAAGGCCATCGCCACGTTCCTCGTCACCTGGTACAACTACTTCAGCCGCCGCTTCTTCCTCGAGGGCGCACGTTCGTAGACGGCCCGACATTTGCTTGAAGGTATAACCGGTTGGAATTCTCGTTTCAACCGGTTTTTTTGTTTGCCGAGAGACCCGGCGACCCAGTCCTCTACGCATGAAAAACGGGCGGCCCGGATGTTTGTCCGAACCGCCCGTTTGGCGCGTTATGTCGAGGTATCTAGCCCGTTACGTAATACCAGACTACGCTGTCGCCATTGGAAAGAACGTAACTGCTGCAAGCCATTTTGGGCGGTACGCCGTTGACGGAATACATCCAGCCGCTCGTGCTGCCGTGCTCCTTCTCAGCCAAGCCGCCGATAGCTGCGACATACGTGCCATACGGCGAACCATGCGCATTCACGGAAAGGCCCAGAGCGCACAGGGCATCGTAGACCGTGGCGCCCTCGTTAAAGGTGAACGTGCCGCCAGACGAGACAGGATTGCCCACGGCGCTCGAAGTTACCGAGACCGTCACTGTGACATAGCCATGCTGCTGCGAGCCGCCCTGATTGCCCGCAGAGGCGCTGCCGCCGTTGGATGCAGACCCACCGCCAGACACCGAGCCGCCGCCCGAAGAAGAGCCGTCAGAAGAACTCGATCCACCGGTGGATTCAGGGCCCTGTCCAGCAGATGCGTTGTTGGACGTCTTGCCGTCCTTGCTTTCGGACTTCTTCTCCTTCGAATCCTTTTTTGAGTCCATCGACCCGTCCTTCGCATTGTCCGAAGATTCGGAGTCCTTGGGCGCAGCCTTGCCCGAAGCGGTAATCGAGCCGGAAACCGACGCATCCTTGGCAACGACGCTCTCCCCTGTCACAGCCTGAGCGATCCAATCGATGGACCATGCACCGCTGGAAGAAGGTTGGACAAAACCCAGCGACACAACGATCAAGACGATGCAGACGGCCGTCAGAGCGCCAAGCAGCGCCCTGCGCCGAGGGGCGGACGCCGAGGCGGCGCCCTTTTTCTTTGCATCGTCGAGTTGAATGAACGACGAGTCGGGCTGCTTGGAGTCGGCGTCCTGAGGTTTATTGGACACAGTCCTCACCTACCGACGCTTGGTGAATACGAACACACCGATGACGGCAAGACCGATCACGCCGGCCGCCACACCAGCGATGGCGAGCGGATTGAAGCCAGACTGCTGCACAGGAGCCTCAGCGGACTTCTTATCAGACTTCTTGCTGTCCTTCTTGTCGGACTTGTCGGAATCCTTCTTGGAATCCTTGCCGTCCTTGGTTTTGGTCTTGGTCGTGGTCGACGACACAGGCTTCTGCCCAGGCGAAACGGCACCGCCGCTCTGCTGGCCGTTTGTGCCGTTACCGGGGTCAGAACCAGCACCGGCATTACCCGAGCCGCCATTAGAGCCAGAGCCACCACTACCGCCAGGGTTAACGGCATTCTTGGTCCACTTGGCATAGAGCGTCATATCGGCCGTCACGACGTCCTTGGCGAAGTCCCACTTCTCGCCTTCGGCGGTGTACCAGCCGAGGAACGTATATCCGTCGCGGGTTGGGGCAGCCGGCTCGGAAACCATCTTGTTCTTGGCAACATAACGCGGTGCGACGTACGAACCGCCCTGTACATCGAACGCAACTCTCCAGGACTCGGCACCCGCTAGCTTAAAGAGGCGTCCCGAGTCATTGGCGTAGTACAGGTTGCCCTTCTCATCACAGATGATAGAAGCGGTGCAGTATTCACGATACTTTGCGTCGGGCGTGAATATCATTTGCGCCGCATCGTCGCCCAGTTTATAAGCGTAAACGCCACCGGGCAGAGCGTTGCAGGTGAAGTACACGTACGTGTCGTTACCTTGAACCGAGACGAGCGGGGTGCTCTTGGACTCGCCCTTGTCTGCGCGGATGCTCTTTTTAACGCTCATAGTGCTCAGATCGATGACAGAGAGCGTTCCGTAACCCTCGATGTCCATGCCGCAGACATACGCCAGGCCGTTGCTCACTGCCGGCGTAGAGGTGGAGATGGCCGCGAAGGCAACGGGCTTGCCCTCGAGGGTCAGCTTGCCCCCGCTGCGACGAATCTTGTAGAGCGTTCCGTTATCGCGGGAGACCGCGAGATACGTGCCGTCGCCGTTCTCGCCAACCTCGACGGCAATGATGCCGGAGCGAACGGGCGTGCCTACGCTTTCGCTCGAGAGCTCTTTGCCGTTGGAGCCATCAATGAGGGCAACCTTACCGGACTCGTTACCGATGATGATGTCGTCACCGGAGGCCGCAGCGCCCGCCCAGTAGTAGCCCTCGTTCTCGTTGGTCTCGGACTTCTTTTTGTCTGTTGTCCAGTCCACTTTGCCTGAAGCCAGGTCAACGCACACGAGCGCACCTTCTGAACCGTCGACAACAGTGAAGCCTGCGTAGGCCTTGCCGCCGGAGATGGTCACGGACGTGAGAGCTTGGGTATCTTTGATCCCGAGCGAAGGGGTCTTGTATCGACAGGCTATCGAGTACTGCCCATCCTTCTTGTCCAGAACAAAAATGCCGAGCGAGCCGTCCTCAAAAGGAACAACCAGATAGCCGTCTTTATAGGCGGGACGGCAGAAGTAGCCAATGTTCGCGCCAATAGAGCAGCTCGCAAGCTCCTTCTTTCCGGTTTCAGAATCTATGAGCACAATGCGGTTGCCCTTAACCGCGCAAATATTACCGTCGATAATGAGCAAGTCCGAAACGCCTTTTGCATCGCCCTTGATATCCGCGGGCTCATCCCACGCAGATTCAGCCGCACCAGACGGAGTCGGCACTTCGGCAACCGAGCCATTGACTTTGCCGCCGGCAAACGCAGGCCAGGCAGAGTCGAAGTTAGACTTAGGCGCGTTGGGGTCGGTCGTGAGGGCATCGGGGTCAGGCAGCTTGTCGCCAGCCGTATAGACCCAGGCGATAGACTTCGCGTCCTTCAGCTGGACGCTGCCCGCGCCCAAATCGGAAGGCTTGCCATCGATAAAGAGCTTCCAGTAAGCCCCAGTCGTGGAGTCCCATGCGAGCGTTCGCTCATCAAACGGCGATGTAATTGAGTTGAGGAACCAGCCCCATGTACCCGTACCATAATCCGCAGAGATGCCACTCTGCTTGAAGGCAAGTTCAGTCGCATCAGCCACGGTCGCGGTATCAACCATGGTGTAGTCAGCTGCAGGCGCCCACCGCCGCTGTCAACACCGATAATCTGCAGGGAAGCCTTTGTCTGCCCAGGCATAGTACCGTCAGAGCCGTAGACCCAGGAAACTTTGTCACCGGCCTTGAGCGTGTAGTTACCGGCGCCCACATTTGCGAGCTTGCCGTTGACAAAGAACTGCCAGTAATTCCAAGTGGAAGCGTCAACCTTTTCGGTCGAGAGCTTTACGTCCTCATCAAACGGAGAGGTGAGCGAGTTGAGGTACCAGCCGTAGGAGCCCGTCCCGGTGTCGGCGCCAATGCCAGCCTGCTTGAACACCTGCTCAGAGAGCTCAGCCGCGGTCGAGCCCTCCTTCACTTGGATAGTCGTGGGCTGAGCCCAGGTCTGCTGGCTACCGTCCTTAGCCTGGCCAACAACCTCGCAGCTCACGGAGAGCTGGTCGGTGGGCGCCGGGTCGCCGTACTTGGAGTAGCACCAGACGACCGAGTCGCCGGCCTCGAGCACGTAGCCGCCCGCACCAACCGATGCGGCCGTGCCGTTGATGAAGAGCTGCCAGTACGCTCCGGTCTGCGAATCATAGCCAAGCGTTCGGCCCGCGTCGACAGGCGAGGTGATGGAATTGAGGTACCAGCCCCAGGTTCCCATGCCGTAATCGGCGGTGAGGCCGTGCTTCTTGAAGAGCGCCTCAGAGAGGTCGGCGGCGGTAGACCCCGTTTTTAACGTGTACGGCTCGGCGGCGGTCCAGGTCTGCTGGTTGCCATCGGCATCGATGCCGATAACCGAGCATGTTGCTGTAACCTCAGGAGCGACCTGACCACTCGTTCCAAGCACGGTCACTGTCGCAGAGACGTCCTGGTTGGCGAGCTTTGCGTACGTGGCATTATCCGGATAGCGCTTGGCGTAACGCGCGTACTTCTCACTGGAAAGGCGAGAAGTAATGGTGACCTTGGTGTTGTACTCAGGCTGCGTGACAAGAAGGTTCTCCGCAGAGACGACACCAGTGTCGCTCGACTTGAAGAGGCGCCACTGCTGGCCGCTCATGTCGTCGTAGCCCTCGAGCTCAACCGGGACGATGCCCGAGCCCGCAGCGTCGGTAGACGCCTTGTCGTAGCTCCACGCGAGCTTACCATCGGCGTCGAGATACGCCTTCTGGAAGGCATGCATATTTGCGGTCACGCCGGCGGCGTCCTGGCCGTCGAGGATGGCCTCGGCGTAGCCCGCCTTGGCGGCCTCCATGAGCTTAAGCTCATTGTCGAGGTCGGCCTGATCCTGCGGCGCAACCGTGAAGTCAAGCGTCTTTGTGGCAGTGACCTCAGCGTTGTTCTTATCCGTAACCGTGCAGGTGAGTTTCGTGGAGACGGCGCTCTTACCGGCCTCGGGACGGAAGACCGTGCCCTTATAGCCGTTGAAGGTCACGTCATCGGTGCTCGCGGAGTACTCGACCTTATAGTATTTTCCGTCGACGCCGAGCGTGCTCGTGCGCGGCATCTGGAGGTCATCGGTCAGGCCGTCCTTATTGGCAACCGCATCGGTACCGGAGTACTTGATGTTGTTGTAAATAAACGCCGCGTCGACCTTCTCCTGCAGCGCCTTCTTGTCGGCAGCAACCTTCTCGGGGTCGCCCTTGACGGTCACGGTGAAGTCGTGCGTGCCCTCGACATCGCTCGGGCCGCCCTTCACAAACGAAACCGTCGCGGTCAGCGTAACGGCGCGATCGCTCGAGGCGCGCGTCACCTTGCCGGTGTAATCGCTCCAGCCATAGCCGGACGGCCAAATGGCGTCGCCGTCGGAGCTCTTCCAGCTAACCTCGAACTTGCTCTTGGAGCCCGCGCGGTACGGAAGCGTGAGGTTGGACGTAACGGACTCGGCCGAATCGCCCGCAGCGTAACCGATGGCAACCTGCTCGGCGGCATCGTCGAGCATCTGCTGCACACGAGCCTCGTCCCAAGCCACCTGAACCGTCTTGTTGGGCTGGTAATACTCGGTCTTCTCGCCATCGCGCGACAGTTCAAACGCCACATCGGCGCTGCGCAGACCGTCGATGTTGTAACCGGTGTAGTCGTTGGGGTCAATGAAGAAGAACGTTACATCGCCATTGGTCTTGTCCTGCGCATCGGAGATGCCGACCGTGGCCTTGGCGTCCTCAGCCTTAAAGAGCACGCCGCCCTCGGAGACCTTAACGTCAACGTCGGTAAATCCCAGATCAGCAAGCTGTGCCTTCAGCGCATCATTGACGTTGCCGCCCTTGGCGCTGTAGTCAACAACAATCTGCTTGTTAGCATCGTTGAGCTTTTGGACTGCAGCCTCGAGCGAACCCGCGGCGATAACCTTGTTGGTGGAGACGAGCTCGACCGTCGAGCTTCCGCTCGTGGCGACAGCCTTCAGATACTTGCCAGCAGCAGATGCCGAGACCGTCGCCTCGGCGCCCGACATATCGGACAGCAGCGTCCAGTCGGCCGCGGGAGCCTTCGCGTCGTCGGCCGCATACCAAGCAACAGTCGCCTGACCGGTGACGTCGATACCATTGGTGGCCGAACCGTCGGCGCGCTTGGCCTGCGCCGTCGCCTTAACGCTATCACCTGAGACGAGATGGGTCGTATCGCTATTGATCTGCGGCGTAGTGGTCACGCGCAGCAGGTTATACTCCCCCGCCGCGGTAACGCTGTCCGACGAAACCCATTCAACCGTGTTGTCGAGAGCGCTCGCCGTGAGTTTGATACGCTTGCCGATGAGGGGATCGTTGAGCGTCAGCGCACCGGTCTCGGCGTCAATGCCGTCGGTGACTTCAACCCAATCCGAATCATCCTCGCCCTTGGCATACCAAGCGAGCGTGAGCTTAGCGTCCTCGGGCAGATCGGAATCAGACCAGCTCGAGGAACCGGGAATCTTCACGCGCGGCGTGAGCACCGTGCCAACGGAGAGCGTCGT
>USEF01000078.1 GCA_900553475.1 uncultured Collinsella sp.
CAGCGGGCAGCCTCGGCTTCTTCCTGCGCCGGCGTAAAGATACGGTTGCGCCCCAGCACCAGGCCAATCACATTGCGCGGGCCCAGAGCGTCGACGGCCAGCGCCGCCAGCAGGGACGACGGCAAGTCACCCTCGAGTGCCACCACAGCACGCGACGCACCGTGGGCTCGGGCGTTGTCGCGCACGGCGAGCACCAGCGCCTGCCACAGCCACTCCTCGGAACGGAACTCGGGCAGTTCGTGATCCTCCAAGGCATCGAGCATCACGCCGCGCTGAATCTCCTGAACCAGCAGGCTCTCCTCAAAGCACGGCGCCTGGGCCACCACGCGACCGCAGTCGTCGAGCACAAACGAACCGCCGGTATACACCGACTCGTCATAGGCACCGACCGGCGCCATGCAGGCAAACCACACGCTGCGCTTGGATGCGATCTTGCGGTAGGCGCCGCTGCGAACGGCAGCAATGGCGGCAGTCTCGCGGTCGGTCATGTCAAACGCGTTGAATTGGAAATACGCAATGAGGTCAACACCGGTCGGCAGCATCTCGAGTTCGCGGTCCAAGTCAAAAATCACGGCGATGCGCACGCCGTCCACGTCAAACACCGGCGGTGCCCAACGCGTGTCGTTGTTCTCGCCACGCTGCAGGGCAATGCTCGAACGCGCCGGCACCACATGACCGTCCTTGAGCATCATGTAGTCGAGCAGCGGCTGGCCCTCAAACGAAACCGCCGCGGGCACGATGCAGATCATGTCAAGCTCCTGGATACGCTCGGCGACACCAGTCAAACCGGCAAGCACGTCGTGCTCAAAGTCGGCAGCGCCCACCAGGCCACCGGGCATGGCGCCCATAAAGAGCGGAGCCGGAACGCACAGCACGCGCGCCCCGCGCTCGTGGGCCAGACGAGCCTGGTCCTCGATGCGGCCGCAAATGCCCTCAATATCACCCAGGCGCATATCGATCTGTGCAAGCGCGAGCTTCATGGCCCAGCCCTTTCCGTCGTAAACCATCGAAATCGTAGTAAAAGCGCCGGCCGCATAATGCAGTCGGCGCTTGCATGTGCATATGCTAGCTATGATACCCCGAGCGGGGGCGCGCTCCTAGAATGTCGCGGACCACAGCCCGTGCAGGTTGCAGTAGGCATAGACGGTACCGGTCTTGGAGCCGCCCGCGAAAAACGTCGCGGGTTTCATGCCGGGTTCAAGGTAATGAACCTCTAAGCGGCCCTCGGCCTCAAGGGCGATCCACTCAATGTAGTGCTCGGGCAGGCTGGGGTGCTCGACCGAGCCAACGCGTGCGCGAATCACGTGACCGTCACGCTCGGTCTCGACAACAGGCACGTGCTTCTCGTGCGCCGCGTCCTCAGTGTTTGCAGTCAGTTCCGTGCAACCGGCAGGGGTCGCAACGTCGTCGCCAAGGGCGGCGATGAGCTTGCCGTCGGGGTCCTTAAAGAATTTCGCCATGATGTTCTCCTTTGCTGATGTGCCAATGTTCTTGATGGTTCTTATGCCCAAAGGCAGACAAACCATCCACGGCATTGCAAATGAACACATAACGGATTAGGCAAGCGGTCGAGCCAAAATGCGTCGACCGTCCTGCCTACCCCAGCAGCCCCACCCGAGCGGGTTAGCGCCCGTCGCCGCCGAGCAGCGCCAGAACGTCCTCGCGGGTAAACAGCGCCGACGAGATGCCGTCGCCGCCGAGCACGCTGTTGACCAGGTCGCGTTTGGACTCCTGCATCTGCATAATGCGTTCCTCGATCGTGTCCTTGGCGATGAGCTTGTACACGGTCACGGTATGTTGCTGGCCAATACGATGCGCACGGTCGGTCGCTTGGTCCTGCGCCGCCACGTTCCACCACGGGTCGTAGTGGATGACCACGTCGGCAGCCGTCAGGTTAAGGCCCACGCCGCCCGCCTTGAGCGAAATCAAAAAGACCGGCACCTCGCCCGCTTGGAACTGCGCGACCATCTTGGCGCGGCTCTCCTTAGACGAAGCGCCCGTCAGCTTAAGAAAGCCGATGTCCTCCTTGGCCAAGCGCTTACCGATGATATCGAGCATACCTGTAAACTGGCTGAACAACAGGATGCGATGCCCGCCGTCGAGTGCGCCGTGCACGAGCTCCATGCACGTATCGAGTTTGGCGCTCCCCGCCTTGTAATCCTCGTAGTGCAGACGCGGGTCGCAGCAGATCTGGCGCAGCTTGGTGAGCTCGGCAAGCACCTTGAGCTTCTCTTTCTTAAACTCGGATGCTTCGCGATGCTGCACCTGCTGGGCGATGCGGTCCTGGTTTGCCAGGTAGAGCTTGCGCTGCTCGCCGGTGAGCTGCGCCATGACCGTATCCTCGATCTTCTCGGGCAGGTCGGCCACCACGTCTTCCTTGACACGGCGCAGCACAAACGGCGACACGAGCGCTTGCAGGCGAGCGGCACTGTCGCCCTCGGCATGCTCGACCGGGCTTTCGAAGCGCTTGGCAAACGACTCGCGCGTGCCAAGCAGGCCCGGCATTAAAAAGTCGAAGATGCTCCAGAGCTCGGATAGGCGGTTTTCGATGGGCGTGCCCGTCAGGGCAAAGCGCACGCCGGCAGGCAGGCGCTTTGCGGCGCGCGCCACCTGGGTGAGCGGGTTTTTAATGTACTGGGCCTCATCGAGCACCACACGGGCAAAGTCCTGCTCGACGTACTCGTCGATATCGCGCCGCATAAGGTCATACGACGTCACGACCACGTTATGCTCGGCCACGCCGGCGATTTGCACGCGACGCTGCGCCTTGGCGCCCACGATGGCGCACACATCGAGCGACGGGGCAAAGCGCTCCAGCTCGGCGGTCCAGTTGTACACAAGCGACGCGGGGCACACCACAAGCGTGGGCTTAATGTCCCCCGCTTCCACACGCGCCAGGATATGCGCGATCATCTGGAGCGTTTTGCCCAGGCCCATGTCGTCGGCCAAGATGCCGCCAAGGCCCAGATGCTCAAGCGAGCCGAGCCACTGGTAGCCGTCGACCTGGTAGCCACGCAGCGTGGCCTTGAGCGAGGCGGGTACCGTAAAGTCCATCTTGCCGAGCGTGTCCAGGCGCTCGACGGTACGGCGGAACGCGGCGTCACGATCGGCCTCGAGCGCGGGCGTGCGTGCGAGCATGCTATCGACGAACAGGGTACTCGACGCGGGAAGCGACACGCCGTCGAGCAGGTCGACAGCATCGACACCCAGGTCCTCGGCGAGGCCAAACGCGGCTCGAGCGCCCTCGTCCAGGCGAATGATGTCGCCGGACGTAAGGCGCGCAAACGTTTGATGGCGCTTGTACGAATCGAGATAGACGGCAAGGTCCGCGGCCGAAAGCCCGCTCGCGCCCAGCTCGACATCGAGCAGATTGCTCTTGACGGTCGCACGAACCGAGAGCTTGGGCGCGGGGCGGACCGAAATCTGGCGCAGACGGTCGCTGAGCATGACCTCACCAAGCTCGGACAGGGCGGATAGGCCCTCGGTCAGCAGGCAGAACAAGCTCTCGTCATCGCGCTCCTCAAACGCCAGACCGCCCTCGTAGAAATCGAAGTACAGGGCCGCCGTGTCCATAACACGAAACTCTGCCACCTCGTCGCGGGGCGGCACGCCGGGGCGTTGCTCTTCGAAGAGACTGCCCGGAGCGCCCAGGCTAAAGAGATCTGCCGACCAGTCGCCGTAGACAACCGTAATTTTGCAGGTCACAAGCCCATCGTCGACGCCGATCGCCATAGCAAAGCTCGGCTCGGGCGCCACGGTATCGAGCGCGGCGGGCGCGGTAAGGTCGGTATAGTCGCGCAAAATGGGCAGCGCCATACGACAGAACTCCCCCACCTGGTCGACAGCGATATGGATCGGCGTGCGACAGGGCAGTAAGCGCGATAGGAACGGCGCCGCATGCTGGGCAAACGCTACATCGGCGCGGCGCGCACGGCGGGTGTCGACCAGATAGGCAACGTCGCCCGAAGCAAAGCAGTATGCATCGGCCGGCAGGCGTAGATCGTAGCTGCCACCAGCCGCCGGCGCGATTTTGGCGGCAAGGAGCGGTGGGCGCTTAGACAGCGCCTCGAGCGCCTCGTCCTCCCCTTCCAGAGGCATCTCAACTGCCACGTCATAGGTGCGATGCGTCGTCGTCCCCCGAGACCAGGCGGGCTCAAAAGAGATGGTCTGGCCGCGCAGCAGGTCCAGCACATATACGATGCTATGCTCGGACAGCGGCAACTGACGCTCGGCGACAAAACCGCTGCGGACAAAGTCGTACGACGCCGAACGCGAGCTTGTGATGTCATCGAGATAGGCAACTGTCGTCACGACAAGGTTGAGCAGCTTTGTCGACACGTCTTCGAAGGCTTCGGGCGTATGGACAAACGTGAGCTTCTTGCCGTACGAGAAGGTGCCGCCTCGGACATAGGCGTCGGCCATGCCGTCGATATCCTTGACCACATAGGACACCGAACCGCAGCGAATGCGGAACTCGAGCGCCCAGCTAAAGCGGTCGGCGAACAGCGGATTGTAGTACGGCACCAACGAAGGCTCCAACGCCGCCTTGGGGGCATCGGGATCCACACTGCCGGCAAGCTTGCGGCGCATGCTCGCCAGCTCATCCATGCGCGCGTCCGAAAGATCAGAAAGCGCCGCCATGAGGCTGGGGCTCGTGGGGACGGGCGCCGGAAAGGGAAAGTTAGGGTTGACGGCCGGCGCTTTGGGCGCGGGGCGTGCGGGCTGTTTCGGCTGCGCCGTAAACGTGCGGACCGGCGTGCGCAAACCTTCGACGGGCTCGGCGCCGCTGGCATCCAAATACGCCAGAGCCGTGGCAATAGCGTGCTTGCACATACCGGGGTAACGATAGGCGGCGGGGCAATCGCAGTCGTAGTCGATCACCTCGTGCTCGTCCATGTCGAGCGCCACGTGCGTCTTGTACAGGTCGCCGCGCGAACCGCGCACCGTGCCCTCGACCGTCACGTTCCTGGAGAAGCGCGAGCCGCTGTCCTCGATCGACAGCACGGCGCCGTTGAGCATGAGCGAACGCCCCTTCATAAAGGTGCCGCTCAACGCCGCCTCTTTGCGAAGCGCCTGCACAAACGTCCCCTGCGCCATCACTTCCTCCAATCTCACCCGGGGTAGCTTAGATAACCGTCACGCGGCCTTGGTTGCCGACGATGGCCTTTGCCTCTGCCAGCAGCGGAATCGAGCGTGCGTTGACCTTGGCCGGCACCTCGGCACGCAGCACGCGCCCGTCGACTTGCTCAATAAAGATCTCCACGCGGTCGCCGCCCGGGTTGGTGGTGAGCACCGTGGCCAGGCGCGCCATATTGCCCTGGCTAAAGCGGCTGTTGGGCACCATGACCTCAAACACCTTGGGCTTGTTTTTCTCCTCGCTAAGCTCCAGCGGCACAATCTCCTGCGCGATGATCTGGTCGCCGCGGTCCGAGCGCTCGAGCTTGCCCTTAATGCGCACAAACGCGTCGGACAGCTGCGCGCCGGTCTCGGGATCGACCTCGCCGTACAAGTACCCCTCGGCCTCCTTGTAGGTCTTGGGGAACACCACGACCGTGGCCTCGCCTTCCATGTCCTCGAGCTGCACGATGCCCATGGGGTCGCCGTTTTTGGTCACGCGCTTGGACACGCTCGAGACCATGCCGGCCCACCACAGCGCCTTACCCTCGGGAATCTCCTGGTTGATGGTGCCGCCCGTAGGATTCTGAACTTCGTAGCCGGTGTCGATCTGCGAGAACGAGAAGTCGCGCGCCTTGGCTAGTGCATACTCAAACGGGCGCAGCGGGTGGTCCGAGACATAGATGCCCAGAACCTCTTTCTCCTGGCTCAGCTTAAGGTGGCGGTCCCACTCCTGGCCATCCGGATCGGGCACGCTCACCTCAAAGCCCGAGCCCTCAACGTCGCCAAACATGTCGAAGAACGAGGTCTGGCCGCTCGCACGATCCTTCTGGCGCTTTACCGCGGCGTCGATGATGTTCTCGGGGTTGTTCTTGTCCACAAAGTGCATCATCTGGCGGCGCGGATACCCCGTGGAGTCAAAGGCGCCTGCCTTGATCAGCGATTCGATCACGCGACGGTTGGCCTGGCTCGAGTCCACGCGCTCAACAAAGTCGTGCAGCGTCTTAAACGGACCGCCCGCCTCGCGCTCGGCGATAATCGCCTGCGCCACGCCGGTGCCCACGCCGCGGATGCCAGCCAAACCAAAGCGCACGCCCTCCTTGGTAGCCGTGAACTCGGTACCGGACTCATTGACATCTGGCGAGAGCACGGGGATGCCGTCGTGACGGCATGCCGAGACGTAGTGCACGATCTTATCGGTCTTGCCCGTATAGGACGTCAGAACGGCCGCCATGTACTCGTGCGGATAGTGCGCCTTGAGCCACGCCGTCTGCATAACCAGGATGGCGTAGCCGGCGGAGTGCGACTTGTTGAAGGCGTAGGATGCGAACTCGAGAACATCGTCCCAAATCTTCTGGGCGACCTCGCGCGTGTAGTTGTTCTTGATAGCGCCGTTCATCCAGTGGTCGTAGGTGGTCTCGTCCGAGCCATCCTCCCAGTGCAGCACCGTCGACGTGAGCAGCTTAATCTTTTTCTTAGCCACGGGCTTACGGATACGCGAGTCAGATTCGCCCTTGGAGAAGCCGCACATCTCGACGGAGATGAGCATAACCTGTTCCTGGTAGACCATGGTGCCGTAGGTTTCGCCCAGGATGTCGTCCAGGCGGTCGTCGTAGGAGACAGCCGGCTCCTTGCCGTTCATACGGTTGATGTAGGACGAAACCATGCCGGCGCCCAGCGGGCCCGGGCGGTACAGGGCGATCAATGCCACGACGTGTTTGTACTCGGTGGGCTTCATGTTCTTGATCGTGGCCGTCATGCCGGCGGACTCGACCTGGAAGACGCCGGCGGTGTGGCCGGAGCCCATGAGCTTAAAGATCTCGGGATCGTCAAAGGGAATCTCTTCCTCTTTGATGTCGATGCCGAAGTTCTTTTTGATGTTGGCCTTTGCCTTGGAGATAACCGTCAACGTACGCAGGCCCAGGAAGTCCATCTTGAGCAGGCCCATGTCGGCAACGGTATGGCCCTCGTACTGGGTAATCTCGACGCCGCCCTTGGTGTCGAGCTTGGTGGGCACGTGCTCGTTGACGGGGTCACGGCAGATCAGAACGGCGCACGCGTGCACGCCCTCGCCACGGGTGAGGCCCTCGATCGAGAGCGCCGTGTCGATGATGCGGCGGGCGTCGTCATCCTTTTTATAGGCCTCGGCAAAATCGGGGTTAAACAGATCCTCTTTGCCGGGTTGTTTGTCGAGCACCTGCTTGAGCTTGACCTTGGGGTCGCTCGAGACCATCTTGGACAGGCGCTGGCCCATGTAGACCGGATAGTCCAGCACG
>USEF01000079.1 GCA_900553475.1 uncultured Collinsella sp.
TACAGATCGAGACGGTAGTGCGCCTGGGCAGCGGCGGGCTGACATTTCAGTACCCTATCCATCAATCACTCAGAAAATCTTATATATAGAGACTTAGATTTATGTATAAGATCGTACAAAGCTGGCAACAATACTTCTCGAACAACGTGAAGCCGCCCCGTAGGGCGGCCGCCCCAAGAGAGGTGATTCCATGAGAATCGATAAGCTAGCAATGACGTCGCGCGAGGCGTTGCAGACCGCCATGAGCACGGCTGCCGATGCGCAGGCCGGCGCGGTGGAGCCGATTCACCTGCTGTCTGCCCTGCTCGGTGCCGGCGAGCGCAATATCTCCGTGATCATCGAGCGCATCGGCGCTGATCCGGCCCAGCTCGCACGCTCCGCGCAGGATGCCATCGACCGCGCGCCCAAGGTTTCGGGCGAGGGTCAGCAGATGGGCCTGTCCAACGAGCTCGTCCGCGTCATCGAGAAGGCCGAGAAGAAGGCCACCAAGATGGGCGACAGCTTTGTGGTGACCGAGCATCTGCTGATGGCACTTGCCGAGGACAAGGGCGAGGCTGGTCGTGTACTGCGCGATGCCGGCGTGACCAAGGAGCGCATCGAGCAGGTCTACGAGGAGCTGCGCGGCGATGATCGCGTGACGTCTGCCGAGGACAAGACGCAGTTTGAGGCGCTGGAGCAGTACGGACGCAACATCTGCGACCTTGCCCGTGCCGGCAAGCTCGACCCGGTCATCGGCCGTACCGACGAGATCCGTCGTACCATCCAGGTCCTGTCCCGTCGCACCAAGAACAACCCCGTGCTCATCGGCGAGCCGGGCGTCGGCAAGACGGCCATCGTCGAGGGTATCGCCCAGCGTATCGTGGCCGGCGACGTTCCGAGCACCCTGCGTGACCGCGACCTCATCGAGCTCGACATGAGCGCGCTGGTCGCCGGCGCCAAGTACCGCGGTGAGTTCGAGGACCGCTTGAAGGCCGTGCTCAAGGAGGTACAGAAATCCGAGGGCAAGGTCATCCTGTTCATCGATGAGCTTCATACCATCGTGGGCGCGGGTGCCACCGAGGGCTCCATGGACGCCGGTAACATCCTCAAGCCTGCGCTCGCTCGTGGCGACCTGCATGCGATCGGCGCGACCACGCTCGACGAATACCGCAAGTACATCGAGAAGGACGCGGCGCTCGCGCGTCGTTTCCAGACCGTTATGGTGAGCGAGCCTACCGTCGAGGACACCATCTCGATCCTGCGTGGCCTCAAGGAGAAGTACGAGATCTTCCACGGCGTGCACATCACCGATAGCGCGCTCGTGGCCGCCGCCGACCTCTCTGATCGCTATATCGCCGACCGCTTCCTGCCCGACAAGGCCATCGACCTGGTCGATGAGGCGGCAAGCCGTCTGCGCATGGAGCTCGACAGCATGCCGGTCGAGATTGACGCCACCACGCGTCAGCTCACCCAGCTGCAGATCGAGGAGCAGGCGCTCATGAAGGAGACCGACGATGCCTCCAGGGAACGTCTGGAGGCTCTGCGCCAGGAGATTGCCGAGGTCCAGGAAAAACTCAACGTGCAAAAGGCTGGCTGGCTCAACCAGAAGAACGCCATCGACCACGTGCAGGAGCTCAAGGGCCAGCTTGACGAGGCCAGGAGCGAAGAGGAGCGCGCGACGCGCAACGGCGATCTGGGCCGTGCGTCCGAGCTGCGCTACTCCGTGATTCCGGGCCTGCAGCAGCAGATTCAGGATTCCGAGGCCGCGCTCGAGGCGCAAAAGCAGCAGGACGGCGAGGGCCTCAACGAACAGGTGACCTCCGATGAGATCGCCGAGGTCGTGAGTGCCTGGACCGGCGTGCCCGTGTCCAAGATGATGCAGGGCGAGCTCGACAAGTTGAAGGGCTTGGAGGGTGAGCTGCATAAGCGCGTCATCGGCCAGGACGAGGCCGTCTCCGCCGTCGCCGCAGCTGTGCGCCGCAGCCGTGCGGGCCTCTCCGATCCGGACAAGCCCATCGGCAGCTTCTTCTTCCTGGGCCCCACCGGCGTGGGCAAGACCGAGCTCGCCAAGGCGCTGGCCGAGTGCCTGTTCGATGACGAGCGCGCGCTCGTGCGTATCGACATGTCCGAGTACATGGAGAAGTTCAGCGTCCAGCGTCTGATCGGTGCGCCCCCGGGATACGTGGGCTACGACGAGGGCGGCCAGCTCACCGAGGCCGTGCGCCGTCGTCCGTACTCCGTAATCTTGCTCGACGAGATGGAGAAGGCCCATCCGGATGTCTTCAACGTGCTGCTGCAGGTGCTCGACGACGGCCGCCTGACCGATGGCCAGGGTCGCCAGGTGTCCTTCAAGAACACGATTATCATCATGACGTCTAACGTGGGCTCCAAGGCTATCGCCGAGCTTTCCGGCAAGGACGAGGAGGAGATGCGCCATCAGGTCGACGCGGCCATGGCTCAGACCTTCCGCCCCGAGTTCCTCAACCGTATCGACGATATCGTGGTGTTCCATCCGCTCGGCATGGCGCAGATCGAGAAGATTGTCGACATCCAGCTTGCCGACGTCCGCGCGCGTCTGGCCAAGGAGCGCATGACGCTTGCCATCACCCCGGCGGCCAAGCAGATGCTCGCCGTGGGCGGCCTGGACCCCGTGTTTGGCGCCCGTCCGCTCAAGCGTCTGGTTCAGCGCGAGGTCGTGGATGCCATCGCTGCCGCTATCATCGACGGCACGGTGCGCGAGGGCGATCAGGTGACGGTCGATGTCGACAAGGATGGCGGCTTTACCGTCGTGTGCGACAACACGCCGGCGGCCACCTACGAGGTGCCCGACGCCGAGTAGATTTTGGGCCATGCCTTAAAATCTGCCAGTCGTCTCTAAACGCCAAGGGCGGCGGATCCAATTGGGTCCGCCGCCCTTTTTCGTGCGACAATCGATGATGCTGAACGGATGCGATGCAAGGAGTTATGCAGATGAAAGACGAGATCAAGACAAGCGCGCCGGCGCCCAAGCCCACGTCCAGACCGGCACCCAAGCCGCGCGACCCCTATATCCGTGCCGAGAACGAGGACGACGACGGCTACGATCCCTACAGCGACCGCCGCCCCGAGCGCGAGCCGATGTTCGAAGCCGACCCGTGGCGCTGAGTGCCACCCAAAAGGCCACCAATAAGTTGCGGTGAAATAGGGACTGTTTTGCAGTTTGATCAGCAAAAACCGTCCCTATTCCACCGCAACTGCGTTAGGGATGTGGGTGTTGGGCGGCTGTCTTCGGGCCGGCTAGTCCTGGGCTTTGATGCTTGGCAGGAGAATCTGGGCGAGGTAGTCGGTCTCGAGTTTGGTCGCGGCGTCTGCGTTGCCGTCTTTGCCAACCAGGTCGTTCTTAATCTGGCTATAGGTGTAGCGGTTGCCGGTCGTAAGCTCGACAAGTTCAATAGCCTGGTCCATGGGGTAGGTCGACACGGGGTTCTGCGTGCGCCCGTTGATGGTTTGCGGAATCACGTACGGATAGACAGGGCCGCTGGCGTAGACGGTGTAGCCGTTGCCCAGGCTGACCGTGCCCAAAACCGTATCGCCGTCATCGGGGGTAAAGGTCTCGCCGTCGCGCACTGCGACAAGCGTCACGAGCGGTGTGTTGGTGTCGCTGTCCAGATAAATGCACAGCGTGCTGCCGTTTTGCCAGGTTGCGACCTTGCCATACCACTCAACCGGAATATCGAGCTGATACAGGTTCGTCGCCTTGTGCCGAGCGTCGGCATCGCGGGCGGACTGAGCCTCGCTTGCGCTTACGGCGTTGGCGGCGGCATCGCGGCGCGTAATTGCCGCCTGCTGGAGTATCTTTGCCGCGGCGGCAGAGCTTGCGCCCCCTTCCTCGGCATACTTGGCGGCGGCATCGATCTGGTCGTCAGTCACCGTGTCGGCCGAAGGTACCTTGAGCTTAAAGGTGGCTTGAGCGCGCAGATCCTGCCCATCGCTCTTAATGGTGACCTGCGCCTTGGTGGTCGGGACGGTGTAGATGGTGCCGTCTTCCGCGATGGGGGATCCAGCAATGGAGAACGTGTAATCGCCGGGCAGCAGCTTAATGCCGCGACCATGCTCGTCAACGTAGAGCGTTTCGCTCACGGAAGAACCGTCGGAATCCTGTCCGCTCACCTGCACGGGAATCTTGGAGCCAGTTGAGCAGTCGAGGCCCGCGGCATGCACGCCAATTTGCACCGACATCATCGTGTGCGCACTGGCGGCGACAGCGGCAGCCTGCTCTTGCTGATATCCGTTCCAGGCAGCATAGCCTGCGCCGCCGGCGACGAGCGCGACGGCCACAACGCCGGCAACCATCAGGTTGCGGCGCTTGGGCGACATCTTACGATGACGAACCTCGGCTTCGCGTGCCGAGGGAACGGACGGCAGGG
Source organism: uncultured Collinsella sp. (assembly GCA_900553475.1). Taxonomy (GTDB): domain Bacteria; phylum Actinomycetota; class Coriobacteriia; order Coriobacteriales; family Coriobacteriaceae; genus Collinsella. The sequence goes on from USEF01000079.1 coordinate 4,386, forward strand.
GAATATCGCCCATGGCGATGGTCTCGTCCACGGCAGGCGCAGAGCCTAAGCCAGGGAGCTCGCGGGTCAGCGAATCTTCGGCCGGCAAGTTGTCGAGCAAGATGGTTTCCTCGCTCGTGTCGGATTCGGGCTGGTCGTCGGCCTCGCATTCGGATTCCTCGTGCCCCGCCTCGTCTTCGGTGGGCGCGGCGCCATCGTCTTTTGCATCCTGATCATCGGGCTGCGCCTCGATTTCCGACTCATCCTGTACATCAACGCTCGAATTGCCAAACGCAACATCGTCAAGCGAAATCCGGTCTAGGCTCTCCAGGGCCTCGGCACACGCTTCTGCATCTTGGACCGCGTCCTCTTGGCCCGTCGTCTCATCTTTCATATATCCCCCAAGCTCAATATCGGGACAACACTGTACCCAAAAACGGGACCCTATAGAGCCGCCGCATGATTTGAAATCCGATTTTATATATGCGCATGTTTTTGAATAGATGAATAGAGACGCAATGACAAAAGCCCCCGAAAAGCGAGCGAAACGCTTTCCGGGGGCTCTGCGAGACATTGGATTGAAAATCTGGCGAGCGGGCCTATGCCCAGGCGCCAACAGCGACCAACATGTTACTCGGCGTGCGCGTAATCCACCTTGGCGCGACGAGCGGTAGCCTTCTCCCAATCGCTGGTGCCCTCAAAGACATCCTGCTTGTAGGGATTGCGGCCGAGCTTCTTGGCGCGGTAGGCGATGTAGATGATCGCGGCGACGTTGGCGACCAGCGCGGCAATCGAGACCGCGGTGGCGGCGCCGGGGTCGAGCGTGGAGTGGGTCACAAAGATGGACTCCTCCTGGAAGTACGGGAACACCTGGGCAAACATGCACCAAATGGCCAACGTAAAGGCGCGATTCTGGATCCAGCCGCCTTTGTTCCAGATAAAGGCGGCGACGGTGGGCGCCAGCAGCAGCGCAAAGCCGCAGAACCAGGAGTGGGTGGGCAGGCAGTTGTAGGTGTAGCAGAAGTTCCAGATATCGTAGGCGATGATGTAGACCCAGGTCATGTCGGGCCACAGCATGTCGGTCTTGTCCTCGGAGGCGTAGACGCTCCACCAACCGGTCATGCAGAAGATGTTGATGATACCGGCGATGCCGTTGAACACGTTGTTCCAGCCGGCCAGCTGCCTGGCGCCCTCGGAGGTGACCCAGGTGGACTCGCCCAGGACAAAGAAGTGATAGGCGCTCTCGAAGTCGGACACGACGGCGATCATGATGTTGATGGCGACGATCACAAACGGCCATGCGCGGAACCAATGCGCCTTGCCGATCTTGCCCCACTGGTACTTAATGGCAATGAAGCCCCAGCAACCGGCCAGCGCCGCGTATACCTTGGCGTAGTGGAACCAGCTGTTCTGGTACACATGGGTGGGGTTGGCGAGCGCCCACTCGGCGCCCTGTGAGACGCCGATGGCGATGGAGACGCAGTAGATGGTCATGGCCAGCGGAGCCACGCCAAAGATGATCGCCGCGCCCAGCTTGGTGCGGCGGCCGACCTCGTTGAGCACGATCAGGCCAATAAAGACCATGGCCCAGCCGGCCCAGTGGATAAGGGTATCGCTACCCCAAACATCGAACAGCATGCTGCTCTCCTTTCACACGCCCGCGGCCCCTCTTCTGATCGCGGACAGTTTGGCCAAATGTCGTCAGTTCTGGGGTTTGCGCTCCGGATACTTGGCGGTGTAGCCCTCGATGTGGAGCGTCGAGGCGATGATTTCCTTGACCGTCTCGTCGGGCACATCGGGGTGCGTGCGGATATACATCAACAACCCCATGATGAGGGTGTAGAACGTCTCGTAGACATGGTCGATGCGTAGCTCATGATGGGTGACAAAATCCACCACGGTGGTGTCGCAGATATACTGCGCCACGCGCTGGACTACGTTGTGCAAAAAGCCGCCGTAGAGCGCGCCGCTGCTTGAGGTGAGCGTACTCGGCAGCTCGTGGCCGCTGGCGACCAGGCGCTTAAAGAGCGGGGCGACGGTGTCGAGTGCGCCTTCGATGTCGCCAACCGTGCGGTTGGCATTCCACTGCTCGAGCTCGGAGATAAAACCGTCGATTGCCTCGTCCATGACGGCGGTGACGGCGGCGTCCATGTCAGCGAAGTAGTGGTAGAACAGCGAGCGCGTGCAGCCGGCTCGCTTGGTCACGGCCGATACCGAAAGATGAGACACGCCCAGCTCGGAGCTCACGGTGCGCACGGCATCGAGGATCTCGCGACGGCGTTCGTCGCCCGTCAAGCGCTTTGCCGTGCTGTCGGGCGCGGGGACGGCGTCGGCCACAGAGGTGTTCGCTGCGTTACTGCTCATGTGCTTGCCGCCTTTCATCCGTTTGAGCCTGACCGTTCGCCTAACAGTCTTGAATATTGTTGACGGTTCGTCAATACTGTTTTTGACACAATGTCAACAATAACGGGTGAACGGCGTGGGGGCATGTCGAGCCCGTAAAAAGAGGGGCGCTGCGTGCCTGCCAGGCTGCGACAAGAGAAGGGACGACTATGATTCTCAACGGACCGGGGATTAGCTACACCGAGCCCGATATCGGTGCGGAGTTTGTGCCGCCGCTGCCGGAGCATCCGCGCGAGGCCATCGTCAAACTGTGCGAGCACTGCACTAACCGCCTGCTGCATCGCGACGAGCTGCTGGGCTACGAGTACTGGTCGTTTGCCGAGGCCGCGACTGACGAGCAGGCCGAGGTACTCTGCAAGATGAAGATGCG
>USEF01000080.1 GCA_900553475.1 uncultured Collinsella sp.
GCGGCGTGTTGTAGATGTGGTCCATGTCGCGGTGCGAGCCGAAGATATCCCGCGGGTTGAACTTGCCATCCTGATTCAGATCCAGATGGTTTTCCGAGATGAATTCTCTGAGGTCTGCCGAGCAGAGATGCGATTCCCGGGCACCGAAGGCGTCCTCAAGGTCGAACGAGTCCATACCGAACTGGTTCGGGTTGATGATGACGCAATCCTCGGGAATTTTCTTCGCGATCCAGTGGTGCCCGCCGATGGTCTCGAGCCACCAGATCTCGTCAACGTCGCTAAATGCGATGCCGTTGTTCTCGTAAGTGCCGTAGCGCTCGAGCAGGTCGCCCAGGATACGCACGCCATCGCGGGCGGACTTGGCGTACGGCAGCACCAGGGTCACCATATCCTCCTCACCCAGACCGCCGGGCTGCGCCGGAACATAGCCGTCCTCGCCCTCGTTGCCCTTGGCGGGCACGTAGTCCACGAGCGGATCGGCGCCGCGGACGCGCTCGTTGGTGGTAAGCGTCTCGGTTGCGGACATGCCAACGTTGAGCTCGTTGAAGCCGGCCTCTGCCCAAATGCCATGACCCGGGACAACGTCGGGGACGCTTGTGTAACGCATAGGATTGTCGGGCAGTTCAACGGTCAGGTGGCTCAAGACGCTTGTGTAGACACGCGGCTGCTCGTCGGGGTGCACAACACGCATGCGCTTGGGCTCAAACACCCCGTTGGACGAGTCCTCATTGCGGGCAACCAGCGTCGACCCGTCGTAGCTCGCGTTCTTACCAACCAAAATCGTTGTGCACGGCATGCGCATCCTCCTTGAGCGAAGAAATCAAACGGCAACAGTGTATCGCTTCGGCGCAAAAAGGGCGAAACAGCCGCCCCGGCAACCCCTGTGGTCAAAAACGACTATTTCGATGCGCGCTCCGCCGCCTCGATCACGTGCTTGGCGAGAATCGCGGTGGTCACAGCCCCCACGCCGCCCGGCACCGGAGTAATTGCGCCAACGATTGGTTCCGCAGCATCAAAATCGACATCGCCGACCAGCTTGCCAGCGGCCTCGTCCCAATTAATGCCAACATCGATGATCGTCTGGCCCCCACGAACCGCATCCGCGCCAATCGTGCGCGCGCGTCCAACGGCCGCAACCACAATATCAGCTGCACGGCACTCGGCAGCCAAGTCGCGCGTATGCGTATGGCACGTCGTCACCGTGGCATTGCGAGCCGTAAGCATGGCGGCTACGGGACAACCAATTACCAGCGACCGACCAACAACCGCAACCTTGGCCCCATCCAGCTCAACACCGTAATGGTCCAGCAATGCCAACACGGCCTCGGCCGTGCAAGGAGCAAAGCCCTCGCCACGACCCGAAAGCGTGGTAAGCAGCGAGGCCGGTGTCATGGAGTCAACATCTTTGGCGGGATCGAGTGCCGCGGCAACCGCATCCTCGTCAAGCCCAGCGAGCAACGGACGAAACATCAGGCAGCCGTGAACAGCCGAATCGGTATTAATGCCCTCGATAGCCGCCAGCAACTCATCCTGCGAAACATCGGCGGGAAGCAAGACGCGGCGAGCCTCAATGCCAACCTTCTCGCAGCGCTTGAGGGCGCCGCGCTCGTAGGACAGGTCGTCCTCGCGCTCGCCCACACGCACGATGGCCAGCGTCGGCACGATGCCCTGTTCGCGCAGGGCGGCGCAACGAGCGGCAAGCTCCTCGGTCAAAGCACGGGCAACGGGAGCACCCTTGAGCAGCTCGGCCATGGCTATCCCCTCTTCCTTGCGGCGTCAGCAGCACGGCGCGCCAGTGCATCGGCGCGCGGCAGCCACGTATCCAGCAGTTCATCGCACGCCGCCTCGAGTTCCTCGGCGCGCGCCCGGTCTTTCATAGATGTGGTGTTGGCAAAGAGCGTCAGGCTCGCGCCTTGCATGGCGGCGCGGCAGAACACGGCGCCGCATGCCACGTCGGACAGCAACTGGCGCGAACCCTTGTCGGCCATGTCCTCGAGCAGCGCCAGCGCACGACCACAGGCATCCATAATGCGATACGGAGGCAGGGCCGCCACGCGCAACGCGTCCTGAATCGCCGCGGGTCGAGCCGGGTCATCACGAGGAATACCGTATGCCGCAGACACCTGGCCGTATGCACGAACATCCTCGGCAACCAGACCCACTAGTTCCTGCGCCAACTCGTCTGCCTGGGCAAATGCACGCGTCAGATCGTCCGCCCGATCGCTAAGCGCGGGATTGGTCGCCCCGTAGCGAGCGACCATCCCGCAAAGCGAGGCGCCCAGCGCGCCCACAAAGGCGCTCGCGCTACCGCCGCCGGGAACCGGCTCGCGCGCGGCCAGCGCCTCGGCAAACCCACGGCAGGTCTTGTCCATCATCTCTTGGCTCATACGTATGCACCTTCAAGTCATATAGATCGGTCGGGCGGCAACCGCCGACCAACCGCATCAAACACGTAATGATGCTAAGTCTAGCCCATAAGCACATGAGCGTCAGCACACCTGGCCATCGCGGATTTCTATGACGAACGATAGGCGTCGGCGTCGGCCCTCCCCTCTTTTGCGCCCGCGCATATTGCCACTTAACGGCGCAAATCAGGCCCCCAGAATGGGACACATGGCCCACCTTTCGAGACTCCCGGGCAGCACAAGCTGGGGCATATCTATAAGTAAGGAACCCGTTGGGGAACGGCCGCGCAACGGCCACAAGCGATGAACGGAGGCATAAGCCGCACAGTACACAGAGACATCCGCCGCCAGCGCAATCAGTACCCCAACAGCATGCGGCGCCGTGATGTCATCGGCAGACAAGGAGGACGCCACCATGAAGAACAAGACCCTATCGATCCTTTCCCTTTGCATCGCCCTCTTTGCCGCACTCGCCCTTGTCGGCTGCGGCGGGAACGCAGCGGGCGGGGGCGGCAGCACCACTAAGAGCGAGAGCAAAGAAAAGGCCCCGGTTGCCAAGAAGACTGACTTCATTTGGTTTAAGGTCGAGATGCCCGAGGGCGTTGGCGTAAGCGACTCCGCTGGCAAGAATGCCGACAGGGTCCAGCTCACTTTCCCCGAAGACGAGAACGGTTCGGTCGATCGCTTTATCCCCGTTTGGAAAAAGGCGCTGACAGCAGAGGAATCCCACGCCGACCAGGCAGAAAAGAAAGGCGATACGTTCCAGTGGAAGGATGGCGGGTCCGTCGAGTATAACGGCAGGACGTGGCTCATCGGAACGTACGAGGACAACAGCGGCGTCTCAACCCTCCTCTTTACCGACGTTGAACCGGGAAGTGTCTACGTCCTTATCTCGAACTTCGATCTGCATAAGAAAGAAGCCGAGGCACTCCTCAACTCCATCGAGTTTCCCGACGACATGACGGAAGCGGTTTCCGAGGCACGCGAAGTCGAGATTTCGAGCATCGAGATCAAGTAGCAAGGGTTCGCGCACGCCCGCACGAACGCCCCATTAAATGAACGGGCACCCAACCCCGGGGAGAGCCGGCAGCACCGGCCCTCCCCTCTTTTGCGCCCGGACATATTGCCACTTGTCGGCGCAAATCCGGCACCCAGAATGGGACACATGGCCCACCCGAACGAGCCGCCCACGCGTACAGTAAAGGCAGGTAATCCATGGGCGGTTACAGATCGAGGAGGACACGACCATGAAAAAGAAGGCCTTTGCGATTCTCACCCTCTGCATCAGTCTCTTTGCCGCGGTTGCCCTGGTGGGCTGCGGTGGCAGCGGCGGCGCTACCGGAAGTGGCGGTGGCGGCGGAGCAGAAAAGCCCGCCGTGGATATGAGGACCGACTTCATTTGGTTTAAGGTCGAGGTTCCCGAGGGCGTCGAGATCACCGACGTTGCCGGCGACACCGCCGACAGGGCCCAGTTTAAGTTCACCGAGAGCGAGCACGCCAGCGATCGCTTCATCCCTGTCTTCGACTCTGACAAGAACGCCGACGAGCTGTTCGACTACGAGGCAAAGTGGAAGGCCAACTCCGGATGGACCGAGAGCGATCCCGTTAAGTACAACGGCAAGACCTGGCGCAGCGCCTACTTTACGCACTCGGGCGGCGTGACGACCGAGTACTTCACCGACGTTGACGGTGGCAGCGTGTATGTGCGCATCGACAACGTCGAGGAGCACAAGGACGCCGTCGAGACCATGATGAAGTCTCTGGAGTTTGCCGATGATATCGCCAAGGCCAAGACCGAGGCCATGGACGTCAAGCTCGAGGATATCGAGATCAAGCGCTAAGCGACTGGCGAGCACAACGGGAAACACGGACGCAGTGCAAACAAGCGACGGTATCCCAGCGCTTCGTACCCAGGGAGGGCCGGTAAGCCGACCCTCCCCATTCTTATGCCGGTAGCCGACGAACGCAGGATGCTGGGCTCCAAAACCATCCCAGACGTGATAACAGCACAAATAGACAAGTGCCCCAACACGTCCGCCCGCCGATTTATAGCGCGGCGCAGGCAATTTAAACCGGCGTCTTTAAACATCTGGGCAGTATAGTGACCAAAACAAGTGCATAACCGCACCCTGCGAACGGAGGAGATATGACCGAACACCATGCCATCAGCCGCCGAGCGTTTACGCTGGGCCTAGGGCTTGCGGCGTTGTCACCACTTGCAAGCCTGCCTGAAACCGCAGCGCCGGGCATTCCCCTGCGAACGGCATTTGCAGACAACACACCCGCACCGTCGGACAGCCTCGACAATTTCGTCATTCGCCTTCGCCCCGCGGGCTATTTTCGCACCGCGAGCGTCAACCAAGACGGCAACGTTCGCGGCAACGTCTGCCACCTGTTTAACGACGGCACGTCCAGCAAGCTCATCCTTGAGAACGTAACGACCAAGAATGACGATACAAACTGGTATGCTATCCGCACCTTGCTCAATTTCGAAGAGCATAAAAAGACGGGCTACAGCATTTGGTCGGTCGACGACGACTCGGACAAAGATGGAAAGGTCATCCACGTATGGGGCGGCGAGTATGACAACAAGCCCAGCCGCGCTTTTGCGTTCGAACGTCAATCAAACGGAACCTATATCATTCGAGACCGCACGGTCGAGAAAGAAACCGAGAAAAAAGACATTAAGTACCTGGCAATAGAATCGGACGGCAAAGACCAGGACAACAATAAGATCTGCCATAAGAGTAAGAGCATTCCGTGGGAGCTAGAACTTGTCGGTTACGACATGGGCAAGATCAATACCACAGTTAGAAGTATCGACTGGACCACGTATAGCAGCTACGTCGACGGACCATGCTGGATGAAATACGTCGACGACAACAAGTACCTCGACGAGCTGAGTATCCCGGGCACGCATGATTCGGGCACCTGCAGCGTGGACAACGACACCGAGCCCCAATCCTCACAAGCAAAGTGCCAGCAGGATTACATCCCGACGCAGTTGCTCGAAGGCATTCGCTATTTTGATATCCGACTCGGAAGGAACGACGAGAACGGCGACCCCGGTATCGACCATGGAAGATGCTACCTGCTCAAAAAAGACGGGGGCTTTATGCATCTCTCCGATGTCATCGGTTACTTCAAAACATTTTTGAACGAAAACCCGTCAGAAGCGCTCATCATGCTTGCGTCACGAGGCAACGACGAGGCTACCGACGAAAGCGTTACGACGGCTTTCGCCAAGGTTATGCACGATAATCCCGATCTGTTCTACACGTCGAGCCGAATCCCCACACTGAACGAGGTGCGCGGAAAGATCGTCCTGCTGCGTCGATTTGTACTCGCCGGCAACAGCGTAAGCAGCCACACGTGGGGCCTCGATCTCACCCAATGGGACGACAAAATCAAGGCGCATTCCGGGCAGTCGATGTGCCTCGTCCAAGACGCGCGAGGCTTTGAGACTACGGGCAATGCGGGCGACAAAGAGCCCTATTGCACCAAGGTATACGCCCAGGACCATTTTGAATGCACCGGAACCGACAAGATTAGCTGGGTCGATATGGCGCTGCGAGAGACGACCAATCTCACGCGCAACAAGGTGGACGTCGAGGACAATGATGGCGCCAAGGTACAAGTCCTGGAACGCTGCTGGTCTATCAACTACACCAGTTGCACGAATTACAAACAAGGAAGCAATCCTTTTACCGCGGCGCGAGTGGTCAACGAGCATCTGTACAAGAGCCAGTACATCAATCCCAGCGGCAGCGATAAAACAAAGTCAGATTGCCTCAAGCACGTTGGCATTATCGCGTCCGACTTTGTCGATTCGGCACTGGCCCGGAGCATCTACCAACGCAATTACGACGCGAAGCACAAGCCAACAGTTTCATGCTGCCTCCCGGACCGCATGCACATGACGTATGGAGACTCGCTGAGCGATGCCTCGCTCCAAGATGGCAAGACCGTTGGCGAGGGCCATTTCCGCCTTGTCGACAGCAGCAACGTACTCAACGTGGCCGCTTCTGGCAGCGCGTTTGCCATCGAATACGTGGATGTCGACGCCCTGGGCAACGAGACCGTTACGGAGCTGCGGGGCTCCGTGCCCATCGATATCAATCCACGCGCGCTGACGCCCCATTTTGAGGGACTCGAAGGCCTTAAGGCCGGCGAAGACGTGCGCGCCAAGATTGCGGCATCACTCGAGGGCAAGCTCGAAACCGATGCCTGCACGGCCCAGCTCGAGTTTGTGCACGACGCGAACGGCGCTCCGGGAACGGCGATGGCCGAGGGCGAGGCATTTGCCGCGGGGACGTATTGGGTGCGTGCGAAAGGCCTGTTGGGCGACGCGGCGCAAAACTACACGCTTGCCACCGACGGAGCCGCAAGCTTTACCGTAGCGGCCTCGGGCAGTGTAGGCGGCACCGGCACCGACAGCGGCCCGGGCTCCAACGCAGGCAGCGCTGATAAGAATGGTAAGGGCAACAAGGGCAAGGGCTCGGGCGGAAAACTCGCCGACACGGGCGACGGCTCCGGCATTGCCGCCGGGCTCGCCGCTGCCGCCGTGGCGACAACGGTCGCAGGTGCAGCAATGCTTGCCAGTGACCGCGAAGACAACGAAGGTGCTAGCGAATAGGCAAGCCGGCCTTTTGGGCGCATTAACTCAATCGGGGCGCAGAATACCG
>USEF01000081.1 GCA_900553475.1 uncultured Collinsella sp.
GACGTTCCCAAAGTGCCGGCACATAAGGAACGTCCCTAAGTGCCGACTACAGCGGCAGGCCTTGGCCGAGCATGGCTATGGCGCTCATCAGGACCAGCATGCCGGCAGCGTAGGGCAGCACCGCGCCCAGGAGTTCGGCATCCTTACCGCGCACGTGCACGGCGGCAAGACCAATGGCGAGGGTCTGCGGCGAGATCATCTTACCAGCGGCGACGCCCAGGGCGTTCAATGCGACCATCCAGTAGTCGCTCACACTCAGCGCAGTGGCGGCCTGGCTCTGAATGGGACCAAACAGCATGCCCGAGGACGTGCCCGAGCCGGTCACGAACGCACCGACTGCGCCGATCCACGGAGCCAGAATCGGGTAGAGACCGCCGGCGACCGCAATGCAAAACGCACTGATCGACGAAATCATGCCGGCATAGCCCATCACCTTGGCGCAGCCCAGTACCGAAAGCATCGTGATCACCGTCGGCGTCATCTGCTTCACAGTCACGGCCAGCACCTCGCCCATCATGCGCGGCGAAGCGCCCTGAATGGCACCGCCGACAAACGCCGCCAGGAAAATCCAGACGCCTGGCGTGTTGATCCACGAAAACGTAAGCATACCGGGATTCTCACCGCAATACACCTGCACATGGCTCGCAAACGGCGCGAGCGCAGCATGTACAGCGGGCACCAGATTAGACGTGCCCAGCAGCAACACAAAGATCAGGATGAAGCACGACCAGGCCGAAAGCGCCGACTTAACGGTGAGCTTCTCCCCCGCCTCGATATTCATGTGAAAGCGTGCGTCCAGATGCCCCGACTTCTCGGCACGCATGGCAAGTGCAGCTGTCAGCGCGAGCGAAACGATGGATCCTACGACCACGGCCAGCTCGGGGCCCACAAACATGGCAACGACCAGAGCCGCGCCGACAAACGACACGCCGGAGAGCAACGCCACGCCGGCAACACCGTGCAGACGCTCGCCCACACTCGCGGCATTGCCCTGGTCATCGGCAACACGGCCCGCAACCAGCACAATAAATAGCGGCATCACCACAAAGAACGGTGCGAGCTGCACCAGCTGAACGGTCGCTAGGTGAAGGGAATCCAAACCCACCAGGTCGGCAACGGACACCGTGGGGATGCCGATGGAGCCGTAGGGCGTGGGCACGCCGTTGGCCAGCAGGCAGATGAGCACGGCAGGCACGGCCTCAAAGCCCAGGCCCGCGAGCATGCCGGCGGGAATGGCGACAGCGGTACCGAAGCCGGCCATGCCCTCCATAAAGCCACCGAAGCACCAAGCCACGAGCAGCGCCAGCAGACGGCGGTCGCTGCTGATGGAGGTGATCATGCTGCCGATCACGTCCATGGCGCCCGTACGAACGCACAGGTTATACGTGAACACCGCGGCGATGATCACCAGGACGATGGGCCACAGAGCCATCAAAAAACCTTCGAGCGAGGCGGTCGCGATCTGCGCTGCCGGCAGGTGCCACCATGCGAAGGCAAGCAAGCACGAAAGGACAAACGATCCGATAGCGGCCTTCCAAGCTGGCCATTTAAAGCACAGCAGCATCACGACCAGCCAAATAATCGGCACAAGAGCCAGTAAGAATGCGGCGACGTCCATAGGTAGAAGCTCCTTGGTACCGCGTGGGCGGCATCGGGGGTGTCACAAAACTTCAACAGGATACCGCACGTTTACCGACAAATTACAGCCGCCCGCCGAAATTATTGAACAATCCGTTCAAAAACACGAACGAACACCGTCGCGTCTATACTAAAGCGCAGCAATAGAAAGGACTCCGCTTTGAGCATCACGCCCCTCGATAGCATTCGCCGCGCCATCGCTCGCCGCAACGGCGTCTCCAACCCCGCTGCATCGAGAGACGGCGCCGCGAAGGCCCAGGGCGGCCGCATCGAGAACGGCCTCTTCCCTGCCTCGCACACTGCCGAGGAACTCGCACGCATCAAAGAGCTGAGTCAGCGCAACGCCGGCGGGCCCGATAGCAGCCAAGCCACACGTCGCCGGCGCGAACGCGATCGGGAGCCCGGCCCCGTCCGCCGCATGGTCAACGCTTGGTGGAACCGTCTGCTCGGCGCCGTCTACGGCGGCCTCTCCATGCAGGAGGCGGAATACGAGGAGCACGCCACCAGTCGCGACTATCTTTGGAACACCCTCGGCACCGCCGTGTGGGGTTTGGCGTTTCCGCTGCTCACCATCGTGTCTACGCAACTCGTGGGCGCCGAAGAAGCAGGCAAATTCTCCATCGCCTTTGTCACCGGCACGCTCATCATGATCGCGTGCAACTACGGCGTGCGCAATTTCCAGGTCTCGGACATCGACGAAAAGACGTCCTTTGCCTCCTACCAGCTCAACCGCTGGCTTTGCGGAGCGCTCGCCCTAGGCTGCGGCCTCATGTACAGCAGCGCCCGCGGCTATGACACGCAGATGGCGACGATCGGCCTGGGCGTCTACCTGTATAAGGTCATCGACGGCGTCGCCGACGTGTACGAAGGCCGCCTGCAGCAGGCCGACAAGCTCTACCTGGCTGGCATGAGCCAAACGCTACGCTCCGTCGGCGTCATCGCGGTCTTTAGCGTGGCACTGTTCCTCACGCGCAGCATGTCCATCGCGGCCATGGCCATGGGCATTGCCGCGATCGCCTCGCTCGTGCTGGTCACCGCGCCGCTCGCCCTGCTCGAGACCGAAAAATCCCGCCGCGTGAGCCTGCGCGAGGTCGGCCACCTGTTTGTCCATTGCGCCCCACTCTTTGGCGCGCTATTCCTGTTCAACCTTATCGAGAGCATGCCCAAGTTTGTGATGGAAGGAACACTGGCCTACAAATACCAGCTGTACTTTAATGCCCTGTTTTTTCCAGCTCAGGCTATTCTGTTGAGCATTGGATTTGTCTATAAACCGCAGCTCCTGCGCTTGTCGAGCATTTGGGCTAATCCTCGCAAGCGTCGTCGCTTTGACCTGATTATTGTTGCTGTTATGGCGCTGATCGTGGTCATCACCGGCGTGTGCGCCGCATTTATGGCCGGTCCCGGCATTCCCCTCATGAGCTATATGTACGGCCTCAACTTTGAGCGCTACCGCACATTGGCGCTGCTGATGGTCGTCGCCGGCGGCATCACCGCGGCCATCGACTTTATCTACGCCATCATCACAGTGCTGCGCCACGCTGGAGACGTCACCAAGATCTACCTGATCTGCTTTGCCGTGAGCGTGGTGCTCCCGGTGATCCTGATTAAGCTGCTGGGTATGATGGGCGCTGTGGTGAGCTACCTAGCCATCATGGTCCTACTCCTGGTGCTACTGATTATCGAGTACGCCCACATCCGCCAACGCATTGAGCGCGACCGCAACCCCTACGGCGCCTAATTAGCTGCCCACGGTCACCGGAATTTGCGATGGAATCACCCCGGCTGGGGTCACATTGCGAACAATATGCATCACGCAAAACTAAGTGAGTAGACTTTTACCGAATCCCCGACCACACCGACAGAGCACAAGTCTTTGACCTGCGGTTTTATTGAGGCAAATATGTTGGGTGCTCGGCATTTCCAAAAAAGTCTACTCACTTAGCCAGAGGGCAGCCAAAAAAGAACCGCCGCGACGTCGTTTGACTCCGTTGCGACGGTTTTTCGAGCATTTTCGCGCTGTCGAGGACGCAGACGCTCCTCATTTCTAGCGCTTACCGAGCAAGAAGGCGCTACTCTCCGAAAGTAGTCAAAAAAGCCCCGTCCCAAATTAGCTACGGTAGATCGGCGGAACAAGGTTATTCGCCCGGGTTGATGTTCGCGTAGAACTCCGCCCCATCATCGAGCCGCAGGATGCCCACGCGACCGAACTCGGAGCCGGTGGCGGCGGCGCAGTCGATATCGATACGATCGGGCACACCGGCAGTGTCCTCGCCGCCCAAGCGCACGATCTGCCCGCGTCCCGATTCCTCATCGAGCCCCGCCAGACCACCGACCTCGCAATAGCGCCCAAGCGATACCGTGGGCGTGTGGCCGCTCACCACGACCGGGCCCTTGCCCTCGGCAGAAAGCAGCCCGGTCGGCACATCCCAATAGCCGTGACGAATCCATAGCAGGTCATCGGACGACTGCACCGCGAGCATCTGCTGCAGCAGCTCGCGATCGGCACCCACCGCTCCGACGCCGTCGCCGCAATCGACACCATGCTCAAGCAAAAACGCACGCGCCGCCTCGGTCTGAATGCCGGCGTGCACCAGCAGGTACGGCCGCTCGGCAGTCTCGACCACCGCGTAGAGCGGCAGCGCGGCCATCCATCGCACGAGCTCCTCGTATGCCTCAAATTCCATGTCGTTGAGCTGCTCGCGCGTCGTCCAGCCACCGTTGATATCCCAGGTCTCGGCATCGAGCGGATCCTGGCCAATGATGGCATCGAGCATGATCTGCTCGTGATTGCCCTTGAGCACGCGGGCGTTGGGCAGCGAGCGCACGAGCTTAATAACGCCGACCGGATCGGGCCCGCGATCGATCATGTCGCCCAGCACGTACAGCGTGTCGTCGGACGTCAACGAGATCTTAGACAGGGCCTCGTCAAGCGCACGCACGTGCCCGTGAGCATCAGATGTCACATAGATCGCCATGGTACGCCTCTCCTTGCATTGCGGCCGAAGCCCGGTGCCGCAACTAAAACTTCAAGTTGAACTTAAACGTTACCCATTGTACTCCGTTGCAATAAAGCTGGAAAGGGTTTCCGAGCAGAGGCAAAGACGGCAGCCGTCTATGACGATATCGCGCACGCCCGCAATCCAACCCCATAAACCCACCATCTTTGGGTACAAATAACCACAGACAACTGACCGTGCCACGCCAACCACCCAGGAGCGGACACTATCCATGAACCAGATCCTTCTCTTTATCGGCCTCGTCATCATTTTGTGCCTGACCATCAAACCCGTCGGCAAAAAACTCCCCTTCCCCACCCTGCTCATCTTTATCGCGCTGGGCATGCTGTTGGGCGTCAACGGCCCGGCGCACATCGACTTTAGCGACTACGCGCTCACCGAAACCGTCTGCAGCACGGCGCTGCTGTTCATCATGTTCTACGGCGGCTTTAACACCAACATCGACCGCGCCAAGCCCGTCGCCGTGCCCGCGGTGTTGCTGAGCACGCTCGGCGTCGTCATCACCGCAGGCATCACCGGCGTGTTCGCCCACTTTGTGCTGGGCTTCGACTGGATCGGCGGCCTGCTGCTGGGATCAGTCGTGGCATCCACCGACGCGGCCAGCGTCTTTAGCGTTCTGCGCGAGCACAGCCTGTCGCTGAGGGGCGGCACCGACTCGCTGCTCGAGGTCGAATCGGGCTCCAACGACCCCGTCGCCTACATGCTCACCGCCGTGCTCGCCACACTCGCGGCCGGCGGCGACATCAACATTCCCGCACTGCTGACCAAGCAGATTATCCTGGGCGTGGGCCTGGGCCTCGTCATCGGCTGGGCGGCGGGCCGTCTGATTGAGCGCGCGCATGCAACAGCCGAGGGAGCGCAGACCATCTTCTTGTTCGCCGTGGCCATCGTCGCCTACGCGCTGCCGAGTTACCTGGGCGGCAACGGCTTTTTAGCCGTGTACCTGGCAGGCATTGTGCTGGGTGCGAGCGACATCACCGGCAAGGTCGAGATGGCGCACTTCTTTGACACCCTCACCGAGATGGCAGAGATGACCATCTTCTTCTTGCTCGGCCTGCTCGTAACGCCCGCGCGCCTGCCGCAGATGCTGCTGCCGGGCCTGGCGCTCATGGCGTTTATGCTCTTTGCGAGCCGCCCCATCGCTGTCGGTCTGCTGTTGGCGCCCTTTAAGACAAACCCCCGCCAGGTCGCGCTCGTAACCTGGGCGGGCCTGCGCGGAGCAGCTTCGGTCGTCTTTAGTCTCTTTGCCGTGGTGGCCGGCGTTCCCGGCGGACACGACCTATTTGACCTGGTGTTTGTGATTGCCGTGTCGAGCATTGTGGTGCAGGGCTCGCTGCTGCCGGCGGTGGCGAAGAAGCTCGATATGATCGATGCGACCGGCGACGTGCGCCGCACCTTTAACGACTACCGCGACGAGGACGGCATGTCGTTTGTAAAGCTCAAGGTGTGCGCTGGACATCCGTTTGCCGGACGCTCGCTCGCGGACATTGGCAGCGCCACAAATATGCTCGTGGTCCTGGTGCTGCGCGACGGGGCGCACCCGGTACTGCCCAATGGCGACACCGTGATCCAGGAAGGCGATCTGCTGGTGATGGCCGCGCCGACGTTTGAAGAGCGTACCGAAGTTACGCTGCGCGAGGTCACCGTGACTCCCCACGGTCGCCTGGCCGGCCAGCGCCTGTGCGATGTGCCGCAAGGCAAACATCCGTTTATTGTGGTGATGCTCAAGCGCGAAGGCCAAACGATCATCCCCGACGGCAACACCCTAATATACGCCGGCGACGAAGCCGTCATCGCCACGCTAGCATCGTAGTGACTAGGAGGTAGCTACTTTAGGACGAAGAGATCAAGCGCCTAGGAACCTCATGTCTTCGCTCGCAGATTTGGATTTGCCTGAGGAGTAAAGCACCCCTCCCCCATGTAACCATCCTGTAAATCATAGCGACGCACTCGAGTTTTACCGTGATGCGGTCGCGCCTGGCGCTCCACTGTGCTAAAGTAACCCGAACGTCCAAACGACTACAAGGGGGAACTAGAAGATGGCACGTGTGCACAACTTCTCAGCTGGCCCGGCAGCGCTGCCCACAAGCGTGCTCGCCGAGATCGCCGACGAGATGATGGACTACCGCGGTTGCGGCATGTCCGTGCTCGAGATGAGCCATCGATCTAGCATGTACCAGCAGATCATCGACGACGCCGAGGCAACCCTGCGTCGCCTGCTGAGCATCCCCGACAACTACCGTGTCCTGTTTTTGCAGGGCGGCGCCACGCTGCAGTTTGCGGGCATCCCCACCTTCTCGCCGGAGCACTTTGCCCGCATTGAGCAGAAGGACACCATGAAGCGCAAGCAGTTCG
>USEF01000082.1 GCA_900553475.1 uncultured Collinsella sp.
TACACGCTGCCCGAGATGGTCAAGCTCACCGGCATGCCCGAGGCCCAGATCGAGAAGATGCTCGACGACATGAGCTACACGGGCTTGCTCGAGTACAACTGGGAAAACCCCGAGCGCGCCAAGCAGTGGGTGCTGCCCATGCTGGTGCCGGGTTCTGCCGAGTTCCTCAACATGCGCGTGAGCCAGCTCGAGGAGCATCCGGTCTATGCTAAGTTCTTTGAGCAGGCGTCTAAGGGACCGCTGTCCAAGGCCACGCCGATGGTGCCGCCCGGCGGCGCTGGCATCGGCATGCACGTCATTCCGGTCGAGAAGGCTATCGATGCTTCGAGCACCTCGGTGCCGATCGAGCATATCGAGCATTGGCTCGACAAATACGAGGGCAAGTATGCCGCCAGTACCTGCAGCTGCCGCGCGAGCCGTCGCGTGATGGGCGAGGGCTGCGCCGACGACCCCGCCGACTGGTGCATCGCCGTGGGCGATATGGCCGACTATGTGGTTGAGACCGACCGCGGCCACTATGTGACGCGCGAGGAGGTCTACGACATCTTGCGCCAGGCCGAGGACAACGGCTTTGTGCACCAGATCACCAATATCGACGGCGAGAACAAGATCTTCGCCATCTGCAACTGCAACGTCAACGTGTGCTACGCCCTGCGCACCTCGCAGCTGTTCAACACGCCCAATCTTTCGCGCTCGGCCTATGTCGCTAAGGTCGAGAAGGACAAGTGTGTGGCCTGCGGTCGCTGCGTTGAGGTGTGCCCGGCCGGCGCCGCCAAGCTCGGCCAGAAGCTCTGCAGCAAAAAGGCCGGCGGACGGGTGCCCGAGTATCCGCGCCAGGAGCTGCCCGATGCCACCAAGTGGGACCACACCAAGTGGTCGCCCAACTACCGCAACGATAACCGTATCGAGACGCACGAGTCCGGCACCGCGCCCTGCAAGACGGCCTGCCCCGCGCACGTTGCCGTTCAGGGCTATTTGAAGCTCGCGGCGCAGGGTCGCTATGACGAGGCCCTAGCACTCATTAAGCGCGAGAACCCGCTGCCCGCCATCTGCGGGCGTGTGTGCAATCGCCGCTGCGAGGATGCCTGCACCCGTGGTCGCGTGGATGCCGCCGTGGCTATCGACGAGGTCAAGAAGTTCATCGCCCAGCGCGATCTGGATGCCGCGACCCGCTATGTCCCGCCCGTGGTGACGCCGACGCGCGCTGGCGGCTTCGATCAGAAGATCGCCATTATCGGTGCCGGCCCGGCCGGTCTGTCCTGCGCCTTCTATCTGGCCGAGAAGGGCTACAAGCCCGTCGTATTCGAGAAGAATGAGCGCCCGGGCGGCATGCTCACCTATGGCATTCCCAGCTTTAAGCTGCAGAAGGATGTTATCGAGGCCGAGGTCGAGATCATTCGCCTGATGGGTGCCGAGTTCCGCTATGGTGTGGAGGTCGGTCGCGATGTGACGCTCGACGAGCTGCGCGAGCAGGGCTTTAAGGCCTTTTATGTTGCCATCGGCTGCCAGGGTGGTCGCCTCGCCGGTATTCCGGGCGAGGATGCCGAGGACGTGACCGTGGCCGTCGACTTCTTGCGCGAGGTCAACAGTGGCAAGATCGACGCGCTGCCCGGCCGCACCATCGTGGTGGGCGGCGGCAACGTGGCTATCGACGTCGCACGCAACGCCTGCCGTCTGGGCTCCGAGCACGTTGAGATGTTCTGCCTGGAGAGCGAGGCTCAGATGCCCGCCAGCGAGGAGGAGCGTCGCGAGGCCGTTGAGGACGGCGCCCACATCAGCTGCGGCTGGGGCCCCAAGGAGGTTCACCTGGACGAGGCCGGTCGTGTGTGCGGCATCACCTTCAAGCGCTGCACGCGCGTCTATGACGACGAGGGTCGTTTTGCGCCCGAGTACGACGAGAACGATCTGCGCCGTGTTGATGCCGACCGTGTCGTCATGTCGATTGGCCAGTCCATTGTGTGGGGCGACCTGCTGGCTGGCTCCAAGGTGGAGCTTGGCCGCGGCCAGGGTGCTCTTGCCGACCCCCAGACCTATCAGACTGCCGAGCCCGACGTCTTTGTGGGCGGCGACGTCTACACCGGTCCGAGCTTTGCCATCGACGCCATCGCCGCCGGTCACGAGGCCGCCGTGTCCATCCATCGCTTTGTGCAGCCGGGATCCACGCTCACCATCGGCCGCAATCAGCTTCGCTACACCGCGCTCGACCGCGACGATGTCGTGATCGAGAGCTACGACAACGCGAGCCGCGAGGTGGCGCATGTCGACCGCGACCGCGAGAAGGCTGCACCCTTTAGCGAGTACGTCGAGACCTTTACCGAGGAGCAGGTGCGCGCCGAGACCGCCCGCTGCCTGGGCTGCGGTGCCAGTGTAGTGGACCCCAACAAGTGCATCGGCTGCGGCCTGTGCACCACCAAGTGCGCGTTCGACGCCATCCATCTGGATCGCGACCGCCCCGAGTGCTCAACGATGGTCAAATACGAGCAAAAGCTCCCAAGCCTCGGCAAGTACGCATTGAAGCGTGCAATTAAGATTAAATTTGGGAAGAAGTAAAAGAACCTGACAAGTCAGTGAGCGGCGCAGAGCGTCGCTCACTGACGTTTGGCTGACATCGCACTAACCGTTGTTGAAAGGTTTCTACCTTGCATGAATTGGGAATCGTCTATCACATCATTCGCGATGTCGAGAACGTGGCGCGCGCCAATGGCGTGAGTCGCGTTTCGAGCGTCACGCTGCTGCTGGGCGAGGTCTCGGGCGTCGTTCCCGATCTCCTGCTCGACGCCTGGCGCTGGGCGGCAGATAAAAAGTCCATCGCGCAGGGTGCGGAGCTTCTTGTGGAGCTTGTCGAGGCCGTGACGCATTGCGAGGTGTGCGGCCGCGACTATGCGACCGTCGAGCACGGCAAGACCTGCCCTCATTGCGGCAGCGGCGAAACATACCTGCTGCAGGGCCAGGAGGTCATGATTAAGCAGATCGAGACCCCCGACGAGGACCCGGCAGGCGCTGTCCCCGATGACCCCTCCGACGCCCCCGATGCCGTCGATGCCGCCAACCCTCTCCACATCGCCTAGAATCCCCTATAAGTTGCGGTGAAATAGTTCCTAAATCCAGCCTTCTGGCTCTTAAACAAGAACTATTCCACCGCAACTTTTTTGAGTAGTTTCGTAGTGCATAAGTCACGAAAATAGTCAAGTCATGTCTGTTTAAACAAAATAGCAGTAGTACAAGTACATTCGCACTTGCTTAAAATCATTATTAATGAACAGCCTGCTTGTATCTGTAAAGTACATGGCTTGATGAGCGACGCTCTGGCGGGTAATGAGTCGAAAACCAGCAACGTAATCAATTTGTAACAAACTTAGACATTTAAACAAATAATCCAACCTTTTGCGGATTTAGCTATAATTCCACAAACCAAACAGGTATACTCCTTTCATGTCGTGTAGGAATTACGTAGACAAAAAGGAGGTTATGTGATGGTAAGTATTGTTCTTGCTAGCCACGGGGACTTGGCAGCTGGAATCAAGCAGACGGGCTCGATGGTCTTTGGCGATCAGCCGTCTGTGGCCGTGGTCTCGCTCGAGCCGAGCATGGGCCCCGACGACTTCCGTGCTAAGGTCGAGGAAGCAGTCGCTTCCTTCGACGACCAGGAGCAGGTACTCTTCCTCGTTGATCTGTGGGGCGGCACGCCGTTCAACCAGATCAGCGGGCTCATCGAGGGCCACGATTCCTGGGCTATCGTCACCGGTGTCAACCTGCCTATGCTCATCGAGGCATATTCGCAGCGCTTTGACGCAAAGAACACTGCACATGCGATCGCAAAACATCTCGTGACTGAGGCTAAGGCTGGCGTGCGCGTCAAGCCCGAGTCTCTGGAGCCCGAGGAGAAGAAGCCGGCTGCGGCCGCCGCTGCTCCTGCAGGCGCCATCCCTCCGGGAACGGTTATCGGCGACGGGCATATCAAGATTGCCCACGTCCGTATCGACACCCGTCTGCTGCATGGTCAGGTGGCTACCACGTGGACCAAGCAGATCAACCCCAACCGCATCATCGTGGTTTCCGACGGCGTTGCTCACGACGAGCTCCGCAAGACCATGATCGAGCAGGCTGCCCCTCCGGGAGTCCATGCCAACGTCGTGCCTATCAAGAAGATGGCCGAGGTCGTCAAGGACACGCGTTTTGGCGACACCAAGGCCATGCTGCTCTTCGAGAACCCGCAGGATCTGCTCAAGGCCATCGAGGCCGGCGTCGACATCAAGGAAGTCAACATCGGTTCCATGGCTCACTCCAAGGGCAAGGTCGTCGTCACCAACGCCGTCGCTATGGGCGATGACGACGTTAAGACCCTCGAGGCCCTCAAGGCCAAGGGCGTCAAGTTCGAGGTCCGCAAGGTTCCTTCGGATGCCTCCGAGGATCTCGACGCCATGTTGAAGAAAGCTAAGGCCGAACTGGCCGCTCAAGCATAGTAAAGGAGGGTCCGATACATGTCTGCAATCACTATTCTGCTTGTTGCGATTGTCGCGTTGCTTGCCGGTATGGAAGGCATTCTGGATGAGTTCCAGTTCCATCAGCCGCTCGTGGCATGCACGCTTATCGGTCTCGTAACCGGTCACCTTCAGGAGGGCATCCTCCTGGGCGGTTCGCTCCAGATGATGGCCCTTGGCTGGGCTAACGTCGGCGCCGCCGTCGCGCCTGACGCCGCTCTGGCCTCGGTCGCTTCTTCGATCATCATGGTGCTCGCCCTCAACGGCGGCGCCACTGATTCGGCCAAGGCCGTTACCGCGGCCATCGCCGTCGCCGTCCCGCTGTCGGTCGCTGGTCTGTTCCTGACCATGATCTGCCGTACCATTGCTACCGCTATCGCTCACGCCATGGACGGTTGCGCCGAGAAGGGCGACTTCTCCGGCATCGAGCGCTGGCAGTACGCTGCCATCCTCATGCAGGGCCTTCGTATCGCCATCCCGGCAGTACTTCTGTGCGTTATCCCGGCCGAGGCTGTTACCAACGCGCTTAACGCTATGCCCGACTGGCTGTCCGGCGGCATGGCCGTCGGCGGCGGCATGGTCGCTTCCGTCGGTTACGCCATGGTCATCAACATGATGGCCACCAAGGAGACCTGGCCGTTCTTCATCCTCGGCTTTGTCCTTGCTGCCATCCCTCAGCTCACGCTGATCGCCCTTGGCCTCATCGGCATCTCCCTTGCCCTCATCTACCTTGGCCTTAAGGATCTGGCCAAGCAGGGTGGCGGCACGGGCGGTGGCTCCGGCGACCCGCTCGGCGACATTCTGAACGATTACGAGTAGGAGGGGAGTGATACATATGGCAGAGAACAAGATTCAGCTCACCAAGGCTGACCGTAAGAAGGTTTGCTTCCGTCATCAGTTCCTTCAGGGCTCGTGGAACTACGAGCGTATGCAGAACGGCGGCTGGTGCTTCGCAATGATCCCTGCGATCAAGAAGCTCTACACCAGCAAGGATGACCAGATTGCCGCGCTTAAGCGCCACCTGGAGTTCTATAACACCCACCCCTATGTTTCCGCCCCCGTCATTGGCGTTACCCTCGCCCTCGAGGAGGAGCGCGCCAACGGTGCTCCGATCGATGACGTCGCCATCCAGGGCGTCAAGGTCGGTATGATGGGCCCGCTCGCCGGCGTCGGTGACCCCGTCTTCTGGTTCACCCTTCGCCCGATTCTGGGCGCTCTGGGCGCTTCCCTGGCCATGTCCGGCAGCATCGTCGGTCCGTTGCTGTTCTTCTTCGCGTGGAACATCATCCGTTACGCTTTCCTGTGGTACACACAGGAGTTTGGCTACAAGGTCGGCTCCTCTATCGCCAAGGACCTCTCCGGCGGTCTGATGGGCAAGGTCACCGAGGGCGCTTCCATCCTGGGTATGTTCATCATCGGCGCCCTGGTCGAGCGCTGGGTGTCCATTTCCTTCACCCCGATCGTCTCCACGGTCAAGCAGTCTGCTGGCGCCTTTATCGACTGGGCTAGCCTGCCTTCCGGTTCCGAGGGTATCAAGGAAGCGCTGACGATGTACAACTCCGTCGGTGCTACCGCCCTTGATCAGATGAAGGTCACCACGCTCCAGGGTAACCTCGATCAGCTCATCCCCGGCCTTGCCGCCGTGTGCCTGACCCTGCTGGTCTGCAAGCTCCTCAAGAAGAAGGTTAGCCCGATCGTCATCATCCTGGCTCTCTTCGCCGTCGGCATCATCGGTCGCTTCTGCGGCTTCATGTAAGCACGCTTCGGCTTAAGACCGAGAGTTGCTAGGTAAGGGCTTTTGAGCCATTGAAACGGACCGCACCCGGTGGGTACACTGGATGCGGTCCGATTGTTTTAATTGGAGGGCGAGGCGCGTATGGCGCAATCTCAGAACAGCACGGTCGATCTGGCAACGCCGGCAACCTGCCTGATGGGGCTTACCAGCCACGGTAACGTGATGGTGGGCAATAAGGCGTTCGAGTACTATAACGAGCGCAATCCCGAGGATTATATTCAAATCCCGTGGGACGAGGTCGACTATATTGCCGCCGAGGTTTTGCGCGGCACCAAGAAGATCACGCGTTTTGCCATCTTCACCAAGGACAACGGTCACTTTACGTTTTCGACGCGTGACGACAAAGAGACGCTTCGCGCGGTCCGCAAGTACATCGACGAGAATAAGCTCGTGCGTTCGCCCGACTTTATCGATGTGACGGCCAAGGGCGCCAAGAGCATCCCCTCCGTCATCAAAAACCTCTTCCACAAAGGCAACTAGCTCCTCATAAGTTGTGGTGAAATAGTTCCTAAATACGGCTTTAGATGCTTCAGACAGGAACTATTCCACCGCAACTTCGAAGTCTAGTCATGCGACGTATGGCGATGCAGTAAATCTGCTACACTAGTACAACATGCCTCCGTAGCTCAGGGGATAGAGCACCGCTCTCCTAAAGCGGGTGTCGACGGTTCGAATCCGCCCGGGGGCACCAGAGGATTATGACGGCGTCGCGAGA
>USEF01000083.1 GCA_900553475.1 uncultured Collinsella sp.
GTCTCAGGAGCCGAGGCTTGCGCGGGCGCCGCGACCTGGTCCAACGCAACCGGTGCAGCGGGAGCGGCTTGCGTCGTCGTTATTTCGTTTTCTTGCTGTTGATCAGACACAGTGTTTGCTCAACTTTCTTTTCAAGCCCTGTGATCACATGCTCCCTGCATAAACCTTCAGGGCGGCTAAACAGTCTAGTTCCGTTCAAAACGACGGACATCATTGATCTGTATCGAGATGATTGCGTCCTATACGCAGCGTTAGTGTAACACAACCGCCGCCACCTGCAACTTAGTCATTGGGAACGCTCTTAAACGACTAGTCAAAAGGGGCACTCTTTGGTTTAACACCCACAAATCTGACTGCCTCCGCCAAAACTATGGCGGTTTACTACGATGAATCGCTCAACCGCGACCACTCCGAAACTTGTTGAACTAAAACCGCAGGTAGATGCCCTGCACTTTTTTGCGAAAAGCTGGCGTGGTTGGAATTTCTCATATTCATCGTAGTAAACCGGCATAGTTTCGTATTTCCAGCAGTTCCAAATTCGTCAATACGTCGGCGTTTGCAAAAAGCCCGACCTCCGCATGGAGATCGGGCTTATAGGGCTCAGCAAAGCCGAACCTACACGGTTAAATGACCCGCAGCTTACATCTGCTCGGGAGCGGAGACACCAACAAGGGTGAGCACCAGGGCGAGCGTCACGCGGACGGCATCGCAAGCGGCCAGACGGGCACGCGAAAGCTCGGGGTCGACGGGACGGCCCTCGCTCGGCAGCACCTGACAGGCAGCGTAGAAGCTGTGGAAGTCGCCGGCGAGTTCCTCAGCAAAGTGCGTCAGACGGAACGGGGCGCGGTCGCGAGCGCAGCTGGCGATGAGGTCGGTGAGCTCGTTGAGCTTGCGCGAAAGGGCGAGCTCGGTCGGGTCGGTCAGCAGCGAGTAATCGACGTTCTCACCGATGGCCTTGGCGGCGACGGCCTTCATGCCCATCTCGTCAGCCTGCTCGGGCGTAACGTCAGCGGCACGGCGCAGGATGGAGCACACGCGGGCGTGAGCGTACTGCACGTAGTACACCGGGTTGGAGTTGTCGCGCTTCTTGACGGCCTCAATATCGAAGTCGACCATCTGGTTGGAGCTCTTGGAGATGAGGGTGTAACGGGCAGCGTCGGAGCCGACCTCGTCGACGAGCTCCTGCAGGGTCACCATGGTGCCCTTACGCTTGGACATACGGACGGGCTTGCCGTTGCGCAGCAGGTTGACGAGCTGGCCCAGCAGAACCTCAAACTTGCCGGGGTAACCCAAGGCATCGCAGACGCAGCGGACGCGCTCGATGTAGCCGTGGTGGTCGGCGCCCCAGATGTCGATGACGTGGTCGACGCGCTGGAACTTATCCCAGTGATAGGCAACGTCGGAGGCGAAGTAGGTGTACTCGCCGTCGGACTTGATCAGAACGCGGTCCTTGTCATCGCCCAGGTCGGTGGAGCGGAACCACAGGGCGCCGTCCTTGGTGTAGAGATAGCCCATCTTGTCGAGCTTCTCAAAAGCGCGGTCGACGGCGGAGGTGCCGGCGGTCTCGCCCTCGGTGTCCTTCACATACAGCGAGCGCTCGGAGAACCAACGATCGAAGTCGCAGTTAACGGCATGGCAAAGGTCGCGCATGTTGTCGACCATCTTTACATAGCCGCGCTCGCGGAAGCTCTCCATGCGCTCCTGCGGATCGGCGTTGACCCACTTATCGCCGTCGGTGCGCCAGAACTCGGCGGCCTCGTCGATGATGTAGTCGCCGCCGTAGGAGTCCTTGCCCAGGGTCTCGGCAAAGTTGTCCTGATACGGATGGGTCTCGGGATGCTCGTCGTTCTCGTCGGCAACAAAGGCGTCGCGGTCGGCGATCAGCAGCTTGTGAGCCTCGTCGATATCCACGCCCTGCTTGGCGATGATGTCGGCAAGCTGCATATAGCGCGTGCTGATGGAGTTGCCGAAGGTGTTCATCTGAGAGCCGTGGTCGTTGATGTAGAACTCACGCTGGATGTCGTAACCGGCGTGATCCATAACGCGGCAGAGCGAGTCGCCCAGCGCGGCCCAGCGGCCGTGGCCGATGTGCATGGGGCCGACGGGGTTGGCGGAAACGAACTCGACCTGGGTCTTCAGGCCACCACCGACGTTGGACTTAGCGAAGTCCATACCCTTCTCGCGAGCCTCGCCAAAGATGGCATTCTTGACGGCAACGGAGAGGTAGAAGTTGATGAAGCCGGGGCCTGCGATCTCGACCTTCTCGATCGCGGGGTCCTCGGGCATATGGGCAACGATGGCCTCGGCGATCTTGCGCGGGGCGCAGTGGGCCAGCTTGGCGGACTTCAGGGCCATGGTAGAGGTCCACTCGCCATGAGAAGTGTCAGCCGGTCGCTCGATAGCGCAATCGTCAAGTTCAAATGCGGAAAGGTCGCCGGCCTCCTGGGCCGCAGCAAGCGCAGCGCGTACCAGCTCTTCAATCTTCTCGGGCATAGATCCTCCTTGTGTTAAAGCCCCCGAGCTCTTGGTCACTCGTAGGGCAAAAGCCAGAGTTTGTAGCACTCTATCACAAGCGACGGGCACTGTCGCAGGGTAAAGCTAATAGATATTGCATATGCACAAAAATGACTACAGCTTGTATGGAGTCGCTCAAAGATGCCGGTCTGCCTGCAGATTATGCAGGCGTTGAAAATGCATAAAGGTGTGAATGAGCTGCGTCTGTTATCGAATACTCTTACCTATCAGAGTTGTGTGCTTTTCCTGTATAAAGTACGGGTTTGCGCACGTCAGCGTGTTATTCTAGACATACGTAAATTCGTATAAGTTGGAGGTAGCATGTTCTCAATCGGTCAACACGTCATTCATCCGGGCCAGGGAGTCTGCACCGTCGTCGGTTTTAGGGACGACACACCGCAGCCCATGCTGCTGCTCGAGACCAAGCAGGGACATGCGCAGACGATCCTCATGTACCCCGTGGCGCAGGCCGACCGTCTGCACGCCGCCATCTCTCAGCAAGATGCCGAGCACCTGCTGAGCCACTATAACGAGCTGGAGTGCGACACCTTTACCGAGCGCAACAGCTCGCTTGAGGAGACACACTTTAAGCAGCAGCTCAAGCTGGGTGCGCCCGAGACGGTCCGCGTGGCAAAGACCATGATGCACCGCATTCGCCAGGCCGAGGAAGCTGATAAAAAACCCAGCTCCTACTACATGCGCGTACTCAAGGAGGCCAAACGCCGCTCCATCGAGGAGTTCGCCGTGGCCCTTGGTGTCACCGAGGAGGCCGCCGAAGCCCGCCTAGCCCAAGCCGCCCTCAACTAACCCATCCGCGCCAAAAACCACCACAAAGGGAACAGGCACCTTTGTGGTGGTTTTCTTGTTCTAGTAGTATTCATTCTTATCGATACCCACGAGCACAAGGAGTCTCTTATGGCAGAGCCGCTTACCGCCGGAATCACCCGCGACCGCGCGTTCGAACTGCTCAATGAGCACAACAAGGACCCGTTCCATATCACCCATGGCGAGACGGTCGAGGGCACTATGCGCTACTTTGCGCGCGAGTTCGACCCCGAGAACGAGGAGTTTTGGGGCATCGTCGGTCTGCTGCACGACCTGGATTGGGAGGAGCATGAGGACGACCCCATGAACCACACCATCTATGCTGCCGAGATTCTTGAGGGTGAAGGTGCGTCTCCCGAGCTCATTCGCGCCATCCAGACGCACACGTCCGACTTCAACACCTCGCTGCCCAAGCCCGAGCTGCAGATGGAAAAGATCCTGTTTGCCTGCGATGAGCTCACCGGCCTGATCGGCGCCGCCGTCATCATGCGCCCGAGCAAGAGCGTTATGGACTTTACGACCAAGTCGCTCAAGAAGAAGTTCAAGGACAAGCGCTTTGCCGCCGGCTGCTCGCGCGACGTGATTTCGCAGGGCGCCGAGATGCTCGGCTGGGAGCTCCCCGAACTCTTTGACCGCACCATCGCGGCCATGCAGTCCTTCGCGCCCGACCGCGATACCTTCCAGGCCTAACCTGCCGCTTCACCTAAATAACCACCACAAAGGGGACAGGCACCTTTGTGGTGGTTTTTCTTTGCGCGGGCGTTAGGGGCGGACCTGACCGGTGCCTCGGAGCCTGTATTTGTAGGTGGTGAGGGCCTCGGCGGCGAAGGGGCCGCGGGCGTGGAGCTTTTGGGTCGAGATGCCGATCTCGGCGCCCAGGCCAAACTCGCCGCCGTCGGTGAAGCGCGTGCTGGCGTTGGCGTACACGGCCGAGGCATCGACCGCATCCAGGAAGCGCTCGCAAGCATCCGTGTCCTCGGCAACGATGGCCTCGGAGTGCATCGTGCCGTAGCGGTTGATGTGTGCGATGGCCTCGTCCTCGTTTGCCACGACCTTCACGCTCATCTCGAGCGCCAGGTACTCGCGACCCCAGTCCTCCTCAGTCGCGGCGACGTAGTCATCACCCTCGGCAAGCCCGGCATCGGCGCATGCGGCGCAGGTTGCCTCGTCGCCGTGAATGAGCACGCCGTGGTCATGCAGCACGGCCACGACTGCGGGCAAAAACGCATCGGCCACAGCACGGTCGACCAGCAGCGACTCGGCGGCATTGCACACGCCTACGCGCTGGGTCTTGGCATTAACGATAATGTTGAGCGCCTTATCAAAGTCGGCGGATTCATGCACGTAGATGTGGCAGTTGCCCGTGCCCGTCTCGATCACCGGCACAAGCGACTCGCGCACGCAGCGCTGGATCAGGCCTGCACCGCCGCGCGGAATGAGTACGTCGACAATACCGCGGAGCTTCATGAGCTCGCCAGTGGCCTCGCGGTCGGTGGACTCGATCATCGACACGGCCTCGCGCGGGAAGCCCTTGGCCTCGAGCGCATCGGCCAGCAGCTCGGCGATCATGGCACACGAGTGATAGGCCAGCGAGCCGCCGCGCAGAATGCAGGCGTTGCCGGTGCGGATGCAGATGCCCGCGGCGTCGGCCGTCACGTTGGGGCGCGCCTCGTAGACCATAGCGACCAGGCCCAGCGGCACACTCACACGGGTCAGGTCCACGCCGCTTGCAAGCACGCGGTGGTCGAGCACGCGGCCCACGGGATCGGGCAGCTCGGCGAGCTTTTCCAGGCCGGCGGCCATGCCCTCGACGCGCTCGGGCGTCAGCAGCAGGCGATCGAGCAGTCCGGCCGAGGTGCCCGCATCGCGTGCGGCGGACATATCGAGCTCGTTAGCGGCGACGATGGAGTCGACACCGTTGCGCAGCGCTGCGGCCATGGCGCGCACGGCCTCCTGGCGCCGCTCATCGCTCGCTGTGGCAAGCGAGGCCGACGCTGCCTTGGCGGCAACGGCAAGATCGTGGACATACGTGGCTATATCGACCGACATAGGCGGCCCTTTCTCCTAGAAGTTTGCAACCATGGTAGCCGATTTGCGCATGGCCTCGCCCGCGGCGGTAGAATTGGTCAGCCCGAAACACCGCAACGAACGGAAGACTCACATGGCCCTCATCACTTCGTACCACGTCCCCGGCCTTTACGTCGAGGACCACAGCATCGACGTCCCCCTTGACTGGCGCGGCCTAGAGCCGATGCTCCTGGCCGTCGGCAGCACCATGCGCCGCGGCGCCATGCCGGCACCAATCGCCGGCGCGCCCGAGAGCATCAAGCTCTTCTACCGCGTGGTTTGCGCGCCCGACCGCATCAACGATGATCTGCCGCTCCTCCTCTTTTTGCAGGGCGGCCCCGGCGGCGAGAGCCCGCGTCCGCTGTCGCCCACAAGCGACGGCTGGATCGAGGAGGCCGTCAAGCACTTCCGCGTGGTCCTTCCCGACCAGCGCGGCACCGGACGCAGTAGCTGCGCGGACGGACGCACGATTGCCGCCTTGGGCGATCGCGCCGAGGCAGCAGGCGCCAATGCGGCCCGCTCACAGGCGGACTTCCTCAAGCGCCACCTTGCCAGCTCCATCGTGCGCGATTTTGAGTACCTGCGCCTAGTGGGCTTTGGCGGCAAGCCGTGGGTCACGCTCGGCCAAAGCTACGGCGGTTTTTTGACGCTGAGCTACCTGTCGCTCTTCCCCGAGGGCGTGGCGGCGAGCTTTACCTGCGGCGGAATCCCCCACGTGCCGGCGAGCGCAAGCGAGGTCTACGCGCACACCTTCCCGCGCATGGCCGCCAAGACGCAGCAATATTATGACCGCTACCCCGCTGACGTCGAGCGCGTGGCAGCCCTGGCCGATGCGCTCGAGGCTCAGAAGCCCGTGCTGCCCGACGGCTCGCCGATGACGGTCGAGCGCCTACAGCTCATGGGCAGCGACTTTGGCATGAAGCCGAGCTTTGAGCGCATGCATTGGATTATCGATCACGCTTTTGTTGACGGCGACGGCACGCTGACCTGCGGCGCCTCGGTATCTGACAGCTTTTTGATGCGCGCCTTCGAGCGTACTAACACGCGTACAAACCCGCTGTACTGGACCCTGCAGGAGTTCATCTACGCCGACGGCGACACCATGCCCATTCGCTGGGCCGCAGCAGAGGAGAAGGCCCATCGTGCCGAGTTCGACACCCTCGCGCGCCCGCTCATGTTTACCGGCGAGGCCATGTTCCCGTGGATGTTTGAGCAGATGCCCGAGCTCAAGCCCTTCAAGCCCGCCATGGACCTGCTGATGGAAGACACCAGCTGGGACAAGATCTACGACCCGCAGCGACTGGCGTGCAACGAGGTGCCCCTGCAGGCCGCGGTGTATTTCGACGACATGTACGTGGATTCGGGCCTGCAGCTTGATACGCTCAGCCGCGTGGGCAACTCGCATGCCTGGGTGACCAACGAGTTCGAGCACGACGGCCTGCACGGCAGCGTGGTATTCAAGCACCTCTTCGACGAAGCGCTCAACCGCGGAGACCTGCGCCGGATCTTCTAGCTAAGGAGTGTCCCAAAGTGCCGGCACA
>USEF01000084.1 GCA_900553475.1 uncultured Collinsella sp.
TCTTTTCGCCCTTGCTCATCACACGCACGATGCTCGTGGGATGAACGGCGTCCGGCAGCACGCGGGAGACCTGCGAGCGCGGAAAAGAGCCTGTGGGCGTCCAGAGTGCGACCTCGAGTGCCTTGGTGCGGCGCGATGCGCGAATGCCCACGCGTTCGAGTCCCAAGTCATGGCTGCCGCTTAGATAGTTGAGTGCGCCGACGATCGATTTGAGCGCCTTGGGAAAACGCTTGTCGAACAGCGGGCACGCATCGACGGTCACGATTTTGCTGGGGTCGACACCGTGCATGCCAAGGCGCACGCGACCGTTGACGACGGTCGGTTCGAGCTCGATTTTATTGCGGTAGCCCCAGTCGTCCCTGGTATGGCGGATAGGCTGGACAAGATCGTTGACCTGCTCGGGGGTGAACTTGCCGATGCGCTCGAGCGTGGAGTGCAGGTTTTGCTCCTTGGCGGCGAGCTGTGCCGTGCGTGAGAGATTGCCCCACGAGCAGCCGCCGCAGATGCCCACGAAGGGGCAGGGAGGCTGAATGCGATTGGGGCTTGGCTCCAGAATCTCGGTGGTACGGGCGCGCATGAACGACTTGCCGTCCTGTACGACCTCGGCCTCGACGGTGTCGCCTACCACGGCGCCCTGCACAAAGACGGCTTTACCGTTGTCGGCGTGCGCCAGACCGTCGGCGCCGTAGGTCATCGATTCTATAGTGAGCTTCATATCCCTGCCTGTCATTCGCGTTGTTATTCGCACCATGGTAGCAGGGAAAAGCGCCCCGCATCCGAGGCTTTCCTCAAATGCGGGGCGCTTCTACAAACTGCTTCTACAAACGACTATTTCGTCTTGCCGGTAATGAGCGTCTTAAGACCCAGACCGATCAGGCCCAGGCCCATGCGCACACGGCCGGGGCGATGGCGCTCGATGGCCTTGGTCTTGCCGGCGGGCTTATCGCGACGGGCGCTCGTCTCGGGTGCGGGCTTGGTGACCTGCGGCTCGGGCTGAGGTGCAGGTGCAGGCTCGGGCTCAATGACGGTCGCCTGGACCTTCTGAACCTCGGGTGCGGCCGGCTGCGGCTTAGGAGCAGGGGCGGGCTTTGCCTCGGCGGCGGTCTCGGCGTTGCGATAGGCACGCTCCAGCAGGGCTTCCTGCGAGTTGAAGGGTTTCTCACCCTCTGCACGCTCCACGGGGACCCAGGTGCCGTCGCTCGTGAGGCTGCGGGCCTTCACGTTGTCGCGCAGTTGCATGCTCATGTACTCATGGACCAGGGCACGGCAGGTGGGGTCGAGCACGGGGAAGGCGATCTCCACGCGGTGCTCGGTGTTGCGCGTCATCATGTCGGCCGAGCTCAGATAGATCATGTCCGAGTCCACGCCAAAGGCGTAAACGCGCGCATGCTCCAAAAAGCGTCCGACGATAGAACGGACATGCACGTTCTCGGTCTTGCCCGGAACGCCCGGCTTGAGGCACGAGATGCCGCGGATGATCATGTCTACGCGGACTCCTGCGCACGATGCCTCAGCGATCTTGTCGATGACCTCGCGGTCGGTGAGCGAGTTGAGCTTAAAGAACACACGGGCGGGCTCGCCAGCGAGGGCACGCTGGATCTCGCGATCCAGGCCGCGCATAATGAGTGGCTTCAGGCCGACCGGCGCCACGCCCAGGAAGCGGTAATCGCCGCGCAGGTTGCCCAGCGACAGGTTGCGGAAGAACAAGTTGGCGTCCTCGCCGATGCCGGGATGGGCGGTCATGAGCATAAAGTCGCTGTAGAGCTTGGCCGTCTTCTCGTTAAAGTTGCCGGTGCCCAACAGCGTCAGGCGTGTAAGCGCCATGCCCTCGCGATAGGTGAGCTGGCAGATCTTGGAGTGGCACTTAAAGCCTTCGGAGCCGTAGATGACGGTGCAGCCTGCCTCTTCCAGACGCTCGGCCCACTCGATGTTGTTCTGCTCGTCAAAGCGGGCGCGGAGCTCCATGAGCACCGTGACCTCTTTGCCGTTCTCGGCGGCATCGATCAGCGACTCGCACAGGCGGCTCTGCTTGGCCACGCGGTAGAGCGTGATGCGCAGCGAGATGCACTCGGGGTCGTAGGCGGCCTCGTGTACCAGATCCAGGAAGGGGTTCATGGCCTCATAGGGATAAAAGAGCAGTTTGTCGTGCTGAAGCACCTGCTCGCGGATGGAGCGGGACATATCGATGGTGGGGTTGGGCTGCGGCTTAAATGGCGTAAAGAGCAGCTCGTTGCGCAGGTGCTCGGGAATCTTGCCCTCAATGCCAAAGACATAGCCCAGGTTGAGCGGGATATCGCAGGTAAAGACCGAGCGACGCGAGAGCTCGAGCGCCTTGCGGATAGTCTTGAGCGTCTGCTTCTCGAGTGAGCCCGAGACGGCGAGCACTACCGGCTGCAGGCGCAGGCGCTTCTTGAGGATGCGCTTCATGTGCTGGCGGTAATCCTCTTCTTCCTCGACGCCCTCGCCGTCCGGGTCGATGTCGGCGTTGCGGGTGACGCGGATGAGCGCGCGGTCGAGCGGCTTATAGGAGCCAAAGCAGCTGTCCAGGCAGGCGAGGATGACGTCCTCGAGCAAGATGTAGGAGTAGGTGCCGGTGGGCGAGGGGATCTCGACCACGCGGTTCATCGAGGCGGGAATCTCGATCAGGCCCAGCAGACTTTCCTCGTCGGTGACGCCGTCCAGGCCGCACGCCAGGTAGAGCGCGCCGTTGCGCAGGTTGGGGAAGGGGTGGCGCGGGTCGATCACCAGCGGTGAGATGACCGGCGACACGTAGGCCTGGAAGTAGCGGGTTACAAAGGTGCGCTCCTCGGGCGTAAGCGAATCGATGCGGGCGCGGTGAACGCCCAAGGTATCGAGCTTGCCCTCGATGCTCTTAAAGATGGACTCCCAACGGGTAAGGAGCCCGGGCATTTCGGCCATGACAGCATCGACCTGTTCGGAGGCGGTCATATTGCTCTTGTTATCGACAGGCTGTTTTTTGAGCTCGGCAAGGTCGGACAGGCCACCCACGCGCACCATAAGGAACTCGTCGAGGTTGGACTCGAAGATCGAGACGAACTTTAGTCGCTCGAATAATGGAACGGTTTCGTCGAAGGCTTCGTCGAGCACGCGGTTGTCAAAGCGTAGCCAGCTGAGCTCTCGGTTTTGCGTGTACGAGAAGTCGCGCGGCGGTTTGCGCAGCTTTGCGGCGGCTTGCTTCTTTTCGATTTTGCTCGGCATATGCATCTGTCCGTTCAGTCCCCGCAGGGGACGGTAGCCTAACCCTATTCACTATTGTCTCAATTTAGTCGACTTGTGGCACGGACGTATTGTGCGAACGGTATCTTTACCTACTTCTTACGCTGACAAGTCATAGGACTGACGCCCTGCTCGTCTGCAAGCGGTCTATATCCTCACTCAACTGGTACGTAAGTGTGAATAAGAATGATGGATAGCTGAATATCATTGAATGCAGGCGGAAACGTAAACAAACATCATTTATATACATAAAACTGATTTAGCTATGCAATTCTGAATCAAAAGTTTAGAGATGCAATTGCAAATAGTTTTTAGGAAAAAAGAGCGTTTACCTTAGAAAAGTTACTTTAGAACGCCGAAGTACATTATGGGGGAATCTCATGCGATATACCGTTCATCGCACTTTGTTGACCGTTCGGGGGCGAGGTGGAATTGCGGGTGGAATTTGGATATAACTAGAGCTGTCAGCAAGCAGCGTCCGCTATGGAAGGGCGCTGAGAGATTCGGCCGAAAGGCCCGAAAGAAAGGTAGGAGGCCATGACGAAAGGTCTGCACGTGCCTTCCGAGA
The DNA here is from genome assembly GCA_900553475.1 of uncultured Collinsella sp. Taxonomy (GTDB): domain Bacteria; phylum Actinomycetota; class Coriobacteriia; order Coriobacteriales; family Coriobacteriaceae; genus Collinsella. The sequence goes on from USEF01000084.1 coordinate 3,806, forward strand.
TCGGCAAGCTCAGGAAGGTCTGCCTGCACCGTCCCGGCGACGAGCTCCTCAACCTGCCGCCCGACGAGCTCGAGCGACTCCTGTTCGACGACGTCCCGTTCCTGGAGGTCGCGCAGCAGGAGCACGACACCTTCGCCCAGATCCTGAGGGACCAGGGCGTGGAGGTCCTCTACCTCGAGAACCTCGTCGCCGAGGTGTTCGACCAGGTCCCCGGCGCCCGCGCCGAGTTCACCGACCAGTACATCGCCGAGGCCGGCATCCGCGGCCAGCACATGCCGCAGATCGTCCGCGAGAAGCTGGACTCCATCGAGGACAACCTCGAGTTCGTCAAGAAGACCATGGCCGGCATGACCAAGTCCGAGATCGACATGCCCCTCACGGCCTCCACGACCCTCGACTCCCTGGTCAACTCCGAGTCCGAGTCCGACCTGATCATCGACCCGATGCCCAACCTCTACTTCACCCGCGACCCGTTCGCGGTCATCGGCGAGGGCGTCAACCTCAACCGCATGTACTCGGTCACCCGCAACCGCGAGACCCTGTACGGCAAGTACGTCTTCAAGTACCACCCCGACTACAAGGACGTCTCGCTGTACTTCCGCCGCGACTGCCAGTTCCACACCGAGGGCGGCGACGTGCTGAACATCAACGAGAAGACCCTCGCCGTCGGCATCTCCCAGCGCACCCAGGCCGCCGCGATCGACGTCATGGCCCAGAACATCTTCTGGAACTCCGACTCCAAGGTCGAGCGCATCCTGGCCTTCGACATCCCGGTCTCGCGCGCCTTCATGCACCTCGACACGGTCTTCACCCAGATCGACGTCGATAAGTTCACGATCCACCCCGCCATCATGGGCACCCTGCGCGTCTACGAGCTGACCGCCGGCAAGAACCCGGGCGACGTGAACATCCGCCTGATCGAGGACACCCTCGAGCACGTCCTGGAGGACGCCACCGGCGTCGACCAGGTCAAGCTGATCCCCTGCGGCGGCGGCGACCCGATCGCGGCCTCCCGCGAGCAGTGGAACGACGGCTCCAACACCCTGTGCGTCGAGCCCGGCAAGATCTGCGTCTACGCCCGCAACACCGTCACCAACGACGTGCTGTACAAGGAGGGCCTGGACCTTCTCGTCGTGCCCTCCGCCGAGCTCTCCCGCGGCCGCGGCGGCCCGCGCTGCATGAGCATGCCCTTCTGGCGCGAGGACCTCTAAGGTCTTCAAGGACCCGTACAGGTCATAATACATACATCTAGCTGCCATTAGATGTCTCCCATTGGGGCGGTGCGGGTTTTCGCACCGCCCCAATCTTGTATGAGGAACGTCAACACGATTGGATGACTGCTTTTGTAAGGAGCTTGGCCATGGACATCAAGACGATTGGCGTTGAGGAATGGCTCAACGTTTGGGAGAAGAGCGCCACGTGGGACATCGCCCAGTCGACGATCTCGTCGCTCACCATGGGCGAGCTGCGCGCGCTCGATGAACAGGACGGCGCCACGTTCTACGAGCGCCTGGACCGCGAGAAGATGAACTACGGCTGGATCGAGGGCTCGCCGGAGTTTAAGGCCGAGGTTGCCAAGCTGTATCGTCGGGAGGTCAATCCCGATCACATTCTGCAGACCAATGGCTGCACGGGCGCTAACCTCAACGCCATCATGGCTGTGGTCGAGCCCGGCGACCATGTTATCGCCGAGTGGCCCACCTACGCGCCGCTCTACGAGATTCCGCGCACGCTGGGCGCCGAGGTCGAGTATTGGGAGCTTCGCGAGGAACTCGGCTGGAAGCCCGATATCGAGGAACTCAAGCGCTTGGTGCGCCCCAACACCAGACTCATCTGCATCAACAACGCATCGAACCCCATCGGTACGGTGCTCGATGCCGATATGCTCGGCCAGATTGCCGAGATCGCCCGTTCGGTGGGCGCCTACGTGCTGTGCGACGAGGTGTATCTGCCGCTTGAGAACACCGAGGCCTTTATGTCGATGGCTGACGTGTACGAGAATGCCATTGTCACCAACTCGGTGTCCAAGACCTATTCGACGCCTGCGGCCCGCGTGGGCTGGGTCGTGGCAGACGAAGAGATATCCAGCCGCATCCGCACCTATCGCGATTACACCATGATCTGCGGCGGCGTGTTCAACGATGCCCTGGCGACCTATGTGCTTGAGCACAAGGACAAGATCCTTGAGCGCAATCGCAAGATCGTGTTTGGCAACCGCGATATCGCGCAGGCTTGGATCGATACGCAGCACCGCGTTTCCTGGACGGCGCCGCAGGGCGTGTCCACCTCGTTTATCCAGCTTGATATTCCCGAGGACGACGAGGAGTTCTGCAAGCGCCTGCTGTCCGAGAGGGGAGTGCTGCTGGTACCCGGCAGCCGCTTTGAGCTTCCCTGCGGCGCACGCCTGGGCTACTGCGCGAGCGAGGACGTTCTGCGCGAGGGCCTGAGGCTTTTGGGCGAGGCACTGGCGGAGTTCGATCGCTAGGATTCCGATGATCTTCGAGGGCCTTATCCAAATTAGCCGAAGATAATCGAAAACGGACCCGTTTCCCTAGTGAAGCGGGTCCGTTTTTCTATACCGAGAAGTCAAGTTGTTACAAATGGAGCCGTAAAGCGAGTCGGTATCCGCTGGGCCTTATACTGAGTTTCCGGTGAACGGTATCAAGCGTCTGGTAAACGGTAATTTATTTACCAGAAATGAATAGGACAAACTTTTTTCTGAATAAAAATGAAAATGGTTGAGACACGGTATGAACCGCTAATTCTATTCATAGCTTTATTGGAAATATGCAATATGAGGGTGGTTTAGCAAAGTTTAGTTCCATTTGATTTTAGGATTGAAAACGCGTTTAAGCACGTAAATACGCTTTATTAAGATGAAGTGTGCCATGCGTGAAGTATATGTGTATGCCGTTCACCCCCTATAAAAAACCGTTCGGGGGCAAGGTGGAAGTATGAGCTGATTTTGGATATAAATATGTCGTCAGCAATAACGCCTCACACGGAGGGGCGCTAACGAATCGGCCCTGACAAGGGCCCGAAAGAAAGGTAGGAGGCCATGACGAAAGGTCTGCACGTGCCTTCCGAGA